>NZ_JAXBLX010000019.1:0-97868 GCF_037027555.1 Halalkalibacter kiskunsagensis
GAACTTCTCAAAAGGCGCACGGCGAGAGAAGCCATTGCCTCCACGAGTAAGCGAGAAGGGTGACTTTCCCTTTTTGAGATAGCTCGAAGCAATGAGCGGAGCCGCCGTAATGTTTTAAGCCTTTTGAACGAACTTCTCAAAAGGCGCACGGCGAGAGAAGCCATTGCCTCCACGAGTAAGCGAGAAGGGTGACTTTCCCTTTTTGAAAAATCTCGAAGCATGGAGCAGAGCCGACGTAATGTTTTGAGCCTTTTGAGTGACCTTCGCAGGAAGGCGCACGTCGAGCGGAGCCCATGCCCCCCCTTGAATACCCCCCAAGAGGGCTAACAACGTAAAAAGCTAAGTATGAAATCGAATCGGATTTTATACTTGGCTTTATTGTTTCAAGACTGTTTGTACGGTATGTCTAATAATCTCACTTATTTTTTCTGAATTATCTAACTTTTATATTGCGTATCGAAGAACAATCTAGTAAAGTACAAATTAGAAAGAGTTATCAAACAAAATATTCAACTAATTAATTACCCATGCAAGATGGATATACTCCATTATCCTCAGTAAAAATGTAACCTCATGAATCATTCGTAACAGATGCATAGCCTCAAGTTCTCCTAATGACCCTTTATATTTCCCTAGTGAAAAACACTTTACAATTTCCTTTTGAAAATTACTTGCAGCTAATTGGTCAATCTGTTATAATCTGATAATGCGAGTAAATAGACTCATGTAATGAGTATTGCTCCTTGCTCCAATGTGAGCCGCTAAGACCAAAAGGAGGTGGACCGGAATGCGTAAGTACGAAATTATGTACATCATCGCTCCAAACCTAGAAGAGGCAGCTACTAAAGAAGTGGTTGAACGTTTTAATAACGTTTTAACTACAAATGGTGCTGAAATCGAAAAGGTTAATGAGATGGGTAAGCGTCGTTTAGCATATGAAATCAACGATTTTCGTGAAGGTTTCTACGTATTGTTAAATGTACAAGCTAACTCAGAAGCGATTGCAGAATTTAACCGTCTTATTAAGATCAACGATAATGTTATTCGTGTTCTTATTACAAAAGACGAAGAATAATTGATTTAAGTAGGAGGGGTACGGATGCTGAACCGTGTTGTACTAGTAGGACGCTTAACGCGTGATCCAGAATTACGTTATACACCAAACGGAGTTGCGGTAGCGAATTTTACACTTGCAGTAAACCGAACTTTTTCTAATAAGCAAGGCGAGCGCGAGGCAGATTTCATTAACTGTGTCGTTTGGCAAAAGCCTGCGGAAAATGTAGCTAACTACTTGAAAAAGGGTAGTTTGGCAGGTGTAGATGGCCGCATTCAAACACGTAGCTACGACAACAACGAAGGCCGCCGTGTTTTTGTAACAGAGGTTGTAGCAGAAAGTGTTCAATTCCTTGAACCGCGTGGTGGTGGTAACACGAACCAAGGTCAGGGAAATGACTATTTTGGTAGTCCTGGACCTACTGGAAACGATTCTGGAAGGCAACAGAACAATAATCAAAACCGCTCATCTGGTGGATTTAATGATGATCCATTTGCTAATGATGGGAAGCCGATTGATATATCGGATGACGATTTGCCGTTCTAACATCCTCTCTTACTAAACGAATAAAAAAATGTTTCATAAATAATAATATGAAAGGAGTGCTGTCTAATGGCTCGTCGTGGTCGTCCGAAGCGTCGTAAAGTTTGTTTCTTCACTGTAAACAAAATTACAAAAATCGATTATAAAGACACTGATCTTCTTAAGCGTTTCATTTCTGAGCGTGGAAAAA
The DNA here is from genome assembly GCF_037027555.1 of Halalkalibacter kiskunsagensis. Taxonomy (NCBI): domain Bacteria; kingdom Bacillati; phylum Bacillota; class Bacilli; order Caryophanales; family Bacillaceae; genus Halalkalibacter; species Halalkalibacter kiskunsagensis. The sequence goes on from NZ_JAXBLX010000019.1 coordinate 1,788, forward strand.
TTCTTCCTCGCCGTGTAACTGGAACATCTGCGAAGTACCAACGTCGTCTTACTGTTGCAATTAAGCGTGCTCGTCAAATCGCTTTATTGCCATATGTTAACGATGTTAACTAATATGTTCGGATTAAAAGCATGGTAGAGTGTAACTCTACCGTGCTTTTTGCGTATGTACAGTAGATAGCATTGGGCAAACCCACTGGCCTGATCTTATCAAATTGAAAGTCCTATAGGGGACTTTTGGATATGAGTAGATAAATTATACTCTGTCCAAGCCTGAGCTTTAATTTTACGAGGAAGTACGCTAAAATAGACCAAGGATATTAAAAAGAACCTATTAGGGACTTAGCTTGAAAAATGAGGTGTATTTGTGAAGGAAACGAGAACATTAACAGAAGGTGCTTTGCTCGCCTCTGTTTTTGCCATATTATTATTAATTACAACATATGTACCTTTTATTGGTATGATTACAGTATGGACTTTGCCTCTGCCGTTCATTGTATTTACGTTTAGGAGAGGCTTGAAGCCTGGCTTTATGCTTTGGGCTGTTTCGTTTTTATTAGCTTTTATAATCGGAGGTTTACTAACGATTCCAACGGCCTTTATGTTTGGAAGTGCAGGGTTAGTAATGGGTGAATTGTACAGACGTAAACTATCTGGTTTTTCAGTTCTAATTGGTGCAGGGTTAGTGTATACCGTAAATATGCTTCTTGTCTTTTTAGGCTTCGTTTTAATTCTTGGTGAAAACCCTATGCAACTAGCAGCTGATTTAACGAAAGAACAACTTGAACTGGCTCAATCAACATTAGGGTCATTTGGCCAAAGTGGTGATCAACTTGATGCCATGTATGAAATGGTTAATAATATTGTTTATTTAGCTCCAGTTATGATCGTAGGAGTAGGCATAACTTTAGCTGTTATTACGAAGTTAATCAGCTATTATTTATTAAGAAGACTTGGACATCAAGTGAGTCCATTGCCACCTTTTAGAAATTGGAAATTCCCTAAATCATTTCTTTGGTATTATTTAATCATTTTAATACTTGCTATGGTTGGAGCGGAAGAAGGATCAACATTATTTGTTGTTATATGGAATTTATTTCCTTTGCTTGAGATAATTATTGCTGTTCAAGGGTTAGCAGTTATCTTCTATTATTGTTATCAAAAGAAGATCTCTAAAGCTGTTCCGATCCTTATTGTTATTGTAGTAGTTATTATTGCACCACTACTATACTTAGTAAGAATCATTGGAATTATTGATTTAGGCTTTGATTTACGTAAACGTATTTCCGAGAAAAAATAGGAGCTGACATTATGCCAAAGTTCTTAATGAAACGGTGGCACGGCTACCACGTTATCACCCTATTTGTTGTTGCTCTACTTTTGGTTGGTATCGTAACTTGGTATCAATGGCAAATTGGTTTGATAGGCTTCTTTACATTAGGAGTGCTTGCATTCTATTCGATTCAAGCTAGAATCTATTTCGAGCGCGACCTAGAAGAGTATATTTTAACTTTATCTTATAGAGTGACCAAAGCGGGAGAAGAAGCCATAACGAAAATGCCTATTGGGATTATCTTGTACAATGATGAAAAGAAAATCGAATGGGCAAATCCATATGTCATGTCGGTCATTTCATCAGAAGTGATGGGTAAAGACATCAAAGATATTAGTAAAGGTCTTATTACTTTGCTAGAGGATGACGAAGACGATGATACGATTCAAATTGGCGAATTGTTTTTTCATGTCTCTATTGAACAGAATGAACGGTTAATATACTTATTAGATGTCACGGAAAATGAAGAAACAAAAGTATTATATGAAGAGGCTCAGACAGTTGTTGCACTCATTTTTCTAGATAATTATGATGAAGTCACTCAAGGAATGGAAGATCAAGTACGCAGTCGATTAATGAGCCAAGTCACCTTAGCTTTAAACAATTGGGCAAACGAAAATCAAATTTTCTTACGAAGAACAGCTTCCGATCGATTTATTGCAGTTATGAATGTAAAGGCACTTCAAGCCATTGAGAAAAGTCGGTTCGATATTCTCGATGAAATTAGAGAATTAACAGGAAAAGAAAAGGTACCGATTACGTTAAGTGTTGGTGTTGGTACAGGGGAAGATTCATTAAGAGAGTTAGGCGTTCTAGCCCAATCAAGTCTTGATCTAGCACTTGGACGAGGTGGAGACCAAGTAGCCATTAAGAAAAAGAATGGAAAAGTTACGTTTTATGGTGGCAAATCGAATGCACTTGAAAAACGGACAAGAGTAAGAGCACGTGTCATTTCGCATGCACTACGGGATTTTGTACTTGAGAGTGAAAAGGTATTTATCATGGGACATAAAAATCCTGATATGGATGCGATTGGTGCAGCTATTGGTGTTCAAAAAATAGCAGAGGTCAACGATAAAGAAGCTGCAATTATCCTAGACCAACATGACATTAACCATGATGTTCAAAAGCTAATGGAAGAAGTAGAGAATCACGATGATTTATGGTCGAAATTTATTACACCAGTTGAAGCGTTAGAAGAAGTAACGCCTGAAACATTATTAATTATTGTTGATACTCACAAGCCTTCATTTGTGATAGAACCAAAGCTATTAGAACAAGTAGAACGAATTGTCGTTCTTGATCATCATCGCCGTGGGGAAGATTTTATCCATGACCCTGTTCTTGTATATATGGAGCCGTATGCATCCTCTACAGCTGAGTTGGTGACAGAACTTCTTGAGTATCAACCTAAAACATTAAAAATGGATCGTTTAGAAGCAACAGCTCTATTAGCAGGGATTATTGTTGATACGAAGAGCTTTGCTGTTAGAACTGGAGCTCGGACATTTGATGCAGCCTCTTTTTTACGATCAAATGGAGCGGACACAACGCTTGTACAAAAGCTCTTAAAAGAAGACTTGGACCATTATATTAAGCGTGCTAAGCTAATCGAGAGTGCTGATTATTATCGATATGGTGTTGCGATTGCAACTGCGAAAGAGGATGAAACATGTAGTCAAATTATTATCGCTCAAGCTGCAGATACACTTTTAACGATGAAAGATATCGTAGCTTCATTCGTCATATCAAAACGAAAGGATGGCATTGTAAGCATTAGTGCGCGTTCTCTTGGTGAGATAAATGTTCAATTAATTATGGAACGATTAAATGGTGGAGGCCACCTGTCTAATGCTGCAACTCAGCTTGAAGAAGTAAGTATAGAGGAAGCGAAGGAGCAGCTTAAAGATGCGATAGATGATTATTTAGAAGGGGGAAAATCATAATGAAAGTCATTTTTTTAGCAGATGTAAAAGGAAAAGGGAAAAAAGGAGAAACGAAAAATGTTTCTGAAGGATATGCAAGAAACTACTTATTACCTAATAATCTTGCCGTTGAAGCTACTAAAGGAAATTTAGCCAATTTAGAAGCGAAGCAAAAGAGTCAACAAAAGAAAGCTGACGAGGAGCTTGACCAAGCGAAAGCTTACAAGGAAGAGTTAGAAGCTTTAACAGTTGAAATTAAAGCGAAATCTGGCGAAGGTGGCCGTCTTTTTGGAGCAATCTCAACAAAACAAATTGCTGAGACGTTAAAGAAGATGAAGAAAAAAGTAGACAAGCGTAAAATTTTACTAGATGATCCAATTCGAGCGTTAGGCTACACGAATGTACCGATTAAGATTCATCCAGAAGTTATTGCAACAGTGAAAGTGCATGTCGTAGAAGAATAACTTTTAAGAACAAATGGTTGATTAACGAATCAGCCATTTTGTTTTTCTTTCGTTAAGCAATTACTAGTGTTTAGAACGAACAACTTTTGATGTTATTTATGGAAAGTACAATTGGGGAAACATAATTGCAATTGATAAATGTGATTACTTGTAGTAGAAATAGATTGATTCTTTGAGAGGAGAGAGAGCATGAGTGACTTGTTTGCAGACCGTACACCACCTCAGAATATTGAAGCCGAGCAAGCAGTCTTAGGTGCTATTTTCTTAGCTGATGAAGCACTTGTCACCGCTTCAGAACGCTTGTTACCGGATGATTTTTACCGTGCTTCTCATCAGCGAATATATGAAATAATGCTTGATTTGGCTGAGAAAGGTGAACCGGTGGATCTTGTCACAGTGACATCTGAACTTCAAAATCGCAAATGGCTTGAAGAGATTGGTGGCGTCGCCTATTTAAGTGATCTTGCTAATGCAGTTCCAACAGCCGCGAATGTTGATTACTATAGCAGGATTGTTGAAGAAAAGTCTGTCTTGCGTAGGTTAATTAAAGTAGCAACGAATATTGCTGCTGATGGTTATGCAAGTGAAGAAGAAGTTGATACGATTCTTGTTGAAGCAGAAAAAACAATACTCGATGTTTCTCAGCGGAAAAATACGAGTGCGTTTATTTCAATTAAAGATGTCTTGATTGAAACCTATGACAAAATTGAAGAATTACAAAATCAAACCGGTGAAATTACTGGTATTCCTACTGGTTTCGTGGAACTCGATCGAATGACTGCTGGTTTCCAACGAAATGACTTGATTATCGTAGCAGCCCGTCCATCAGTGGGTAAAACGGCCTTTGCCTTAAATATTTCGCAAAATGTAGCAACAAGAGCAGGAGAAAATGTGGCAATCTTTAGTTTGGAAATGGGAGCAAGTCAGCTTGTTCAACGGATGCTTTGTGCAGAGGGAAACATTGATGCCCAGCGGATGAGAACAGGGGCTCTTACTTCAGAAGACTGGCAAAAGCTAACGATGGCTATGGGGAGTCTTGCTAAAGCTGGAATTTATATCGATGATACACCTGGTGTAAAAGTAAATGATATTCGTGCGAAATGCCGTAGGTTAAAGCAGGAACATGGTCTTGGAATGATTATGATTGACTACTTGCAACTAATCCAAGGAAACGGAAAAAGCGGTGAGAACCGTCAACAGGAAGTATCAGAGATTTCACGAACGTTAAAACAAATTGCTCGTGAATTAGAAGTTCCTGTTATTGCGTTATCTCAGCTTTCTCGTGGAGTTGAGTCCCGTCAAGATAAACGTCCAATGATGTCTGATATTCGTGAATCAGGAAGTATTGAGCAAGATGCTGATATCGTTGCCTTTTTGTACCGTGATGATTATTATGACAAAGAAACCGAAAATCAAAACATTATTGAAATTATTATTGCCAAGCAACGTAACGGTCCAGTGGGTACGGTAGAGCTTGCGTTTGTAAAAGAATACAATAAGTTTGTTAACTTAGAACGACGTCATGATGAACGTGATATGCCGCCTGGAGCATAGATTGAAGCCGTTCCAACCTAAAGTCAAGTTGAATAGTCGACTTTTACCTTTTTGAACAATATGAAAGAAATGTGCAAAAAGTGTTGAATCGTAGTGGGTTTGCACTTATTTTTATTTATGTTTATAGGGAAATAAAGTAGGAGTTCCATAAGGTAACATTGCTTGTGTTTCATCCAATAAGTGTTACGTTAAAGCGAACAAATGTCAAAAAACAGTTTTATAACGTTCGTGTTTCACATTGACGTGATTATAGCTAGTTGGTATACTTATCAGTGGATTTGGAAATAGTTAAAATAATTAACCTAGATACAGTAGTTAAAGTGGAGGTGCATCACATGTCATCAGTTGTTGTTGTGGGTACACAATGGGGCGATGAAGGTAAAGGAAAGATTACAGATTATCTTTCAGAGAAAGCTGAAGTTGTTGCTCGTTATCAAGGTGGTAACAATGCAGGACACACAATTGTTTTCGGTGGGAAGAAATACAAACTTCATTTAATTCCATCAGGTATTTTCTATAAAGATAAAAGCTGTGTGATTGGTAACGGAATGGTTATTGATCCAAAGGCAATTGTAGAAGAGTTAGCTTATTTACATGAACGTGATGTTGATACAAGCAATTTACGTATTAGTAACCGTGCTCATGTTATTCTTCCGTATCATTTGAAATTAGATATTGTTGAAGAAGAGCGCAAAGGTGCGAATAAAATTGGAACAACAAAAAAGGGAATCGGTCCAGCTTATATGGACAAAGCTGCTCGTATTGGTATTCGAATCGCTGATTTACTTGATAAAGAAGTATTTGAGGAAAAATTAGTACGTAACTTAGAAGAAAAGAATCGTATGTTTGAAAAGTATTATGAAGTCGATGGATTCACAAAAGAAGAAATCCTTGAAGAGTACTTTGAGTATGGACAACAAATTGCACAGTACGTTTGTGACACATCTGTTGTGTTAAACGATGCATTAGATGATGGACGTCGCGTGCTATTTGAAGGTGCTCAAGGGGTTATGCTTGATATTGATCAAGGTACATACCCATTTGTTACATCGTCTAACCCAATTGCAGGTGGGGTAACGATTGGTTCGGGCGTAGGACCATCAAAGATTAATCATGTGGTAGGTGTGTCTAAGGCATACACAACACGTGTTGGTGATGGACCGTTCCCAACTGAGTTACACGATGAAATTGGAAATACAATTCGTGAAGTAGGAAATGAGTACGGAACAACTACTGGTCGTCCCCGTCGTGTAGGTTGGTTTGATAGTGTCGTTGTTCGGCATGCACGTCGTGTAAGTGGAATCACAGATTTATCATTGAACTCAATTGATGTTTTAACAGGGATTAAAACATTAAAGATTTGTACAGCCTATAAATACCGTGGAGAAATCATGGAAGAGTTCCCGGCAAGCTTAAAAGTACTTGCTGATTGTGAGCCAGTTTATGAAGAGCTTCCTGGTTGGGAAGAAGACATTACAGGCGTAAAAACATTAGATGAGCTTCCTGTGAATGCGCGCCATTACATTGAACGCGTATCTCAACTATCAGGTATTCCGTTAACAATCTTTTCAGTTGGACCTGACCGCAATCAAACAAATCTCGTTCGTGGTGTATTTGCATAAATTAAGTAAAAATGAAGGATGCAAGATCGATAATGTCTTGCATCCTTCGCTAATTTTCGCTATGCTGTAAGAAGCCTTCAGTTAGGGAAATTTCATTCGAAAGTTTTTTTGATAAATACTTGCTTTTGCTAGTTCACTATGATATTATAAATCTTGTCGCTAAGAGGTAAGACAAGCGGTCAAACAAAAAAGTAAGTTAACGGAGAGATTCATCGTTGGAAACAGCGTAAGTTAACTTTCTAGAAATTAAAGCAAGAGCCATTAGCTCAGTTGGTAGAGCATCTGACTTTTAATCAGAGGGTCGAAGGTTCGAGTCCTTCATGGCTCACCACTTTTTATTAAGTGGCCCGTTGGTCAAGCGGTTAAGACACCGCCCTTTCACGGCGGTAACACGGGTTCGAATCCCGTACGGGTCACCATTTTATTTCTTTATTTACATAGATTGGTCCGGTAGTTCAGTTGGTTAGAATGCCTGCCTGTCACGCAGGAGGTCGCGGGTTCGAGTCCCGTCCGGACCGCCATTTAAATTTAAAAGTTGGCTCAGTAGCTCAGTCGGTAGAGCAATGGACTGAAAATCCATGTGTCGGCGGTTCGATTCCGTCCTGAGCCACCATCTTTTCTTTTTTTGCCGGCCTAGCTCAATTGGTAGAGCAACTGACTTGTAATCAGTAGGTTGGGGGTTCAAGTCCTCTGGCCGGCACTTTAAATCCGTGTGGAATTTAATTTCCATGCGGATTTTATTTTTTGCTTTTTTATATTTCCCTCCACCTTTCATCAAAATTCCCTAAAATATCCACTTATATGACAAGAGTATTACAAAATATATTTATTTCCCTGATTAAAAAGAGAATATGCTAGAATAATGAAGGTTGACGAACTTTGTCATATTCAAACGAATTGTAAGATTAATAGAGGTAGTTCAAATAGAAGCGATTTATTAGCTATTGCTAATGCATGAAGTGTTCATAGTAATTTGCTTCAAATTTGTAGGAGGAACAAATGGTTTTAACTAAGGGAAATTTACAGTCATATAGTCGTTTACCCGCAAAAAGAATGATTCAAACATGTTTTACATTATTATTTTTCGTTATAAGTTTAGTAGCAGTTTCAACTGTGGCTAAAGCAGATGGTAAATCGAATGTATATACGATTTATCATATTTATGTTGGAGACAAACACATTGGTACATTGCAAGATGATGAGCCTGTACTTAGCTATATTGAAGAAACACTTAAAGAGTATGAAAAGGAATATCCAGATCTATCTCTACAAATTGATGAAAATATAAAGGTTATTCCTGAAATGGTATTTAATGAGGAAAAAGAAGATGAAGATGTACTCTCTTCTTTAGAAGATAAAATGATTGTTCAGGCAGAGGCGATTGCTTTAGTCATTGATGATCAGCCGGCTGTTTATGTAGCAACCATTGAGGAAGCAGAAAAAGCAATTGAAAAATTGGTTACTCAATACGTTGATAAAGAAGCATATGAACATTTTCAAATGATGGTTGAAGAAGATGAAGATCTTACGCTAAAAGTAGGAGAGGAAAAGATTACAAATCTATCACTTACAGAAGAGGTGATAGAGGAAGAATCGGTTGTTTTGCCTGAAGAGGTTCTGTCTGTTGAAGATGCAGTTTTAAAAATAAATAAAGGTGTTTTGAAAGAGCAACCATACATCGTTAAAGAAGGGGATGTACTAAGCTCAATTGCTAATAATCATGATTTAACAACCGCTAAGTTATTGGAGTTAAATAAAGAGTTAGATGTGGATAGTGTCATTCGTGTGGGTCAAGAGATTCAAGTAACGGTTTATGAGCCTTTAGTAAAAGTTCTAACAACAAAGGTTGAGAAAGTGGAAGAAGAAATTCCATATCAAACGGAAGTAAAAGAAGATGACTCGATGTGGAAAGGTGATCAAAAAGTTACACAACAAGGTCAGACGGGCATACAATTGCTTGAGTATGAGATTACTGAACAAGATGGCAATGTCATTCAACGTAAAGTACTTTTAGAAGAAGTGACAAAAGAGCCTGTAAAGAAAATAATTGTTAAAGGAACAAAGGAAATGCCATCACGTGGGTCTGGTTCGCTTGGTTGGCCAGCTGTTGGAGGCTATATATCTAGTTATCAAGGAAATCGCTGGGGAAGGTTCCACAGAGGAATTGATATTGCTAGACCAAATAATTATAATATTTTAGCTGCAGATAATGGTACTATATCATTTGCAGGAAGCCAAGGTGGCTACGGAAATCTAGTGCGTATTAATCATAACAATGGGATGGAAACACTTTATGCTCACTTGGACTCGATTGATGTAAAAGTAGGGCAAACGGTAGCAAAAGGACAAAAGATTGGTGTGATGGGTCAAACCGGTCACTCAACAGGAATTCATCTTCATTTTGAAGTGTATGAAAACGGACAACTGAAAAACCCTATGGACTACTTGAAATAAATAAATATGCCCTCTGCTTTTCCAATAGGAAAAGCAGAGGGCTACTTTTTATCTACAATTACCAATCGTAACTATCAACGTGAAGTGCCCTCATGTGTTAGAATGTGAGATAAGACTATATAGAAGAACGGGAGAGATCTGCACTATGGACAAGCGTATTTTAGTTGTGGATGATGAAAGACCGATAGCTGATATATTAAAGTTTAACCTTGAAAAGGATGGCTTTGAGGTCATATGTGCGTATGATGGCCTTGAAGCAATTGAACTAGTGAAAAAGGAAGAACCGGACTTAATTTTACTTGATATCATGCTTCCACATAAAGATGGAATGGAAGTATGTCGAGAAGTTAGGAAGCAATACGATATTCCGATTATTATGTTAACGGCAAAGGACTCAGAGATCGATAAAGTTCTTGGACTAGAACTTGGAGCAGATGATTATGTAACAAAGCCGTTTAGTACAAGAGAACTATTAGCAAGAGTGAAAGCGAATTTGCGTAGGCATAAAACAAGTGGGGAAGAAGCGAGTTCGCAAAAGGAAATTGTCGTCGGTGATTTAATCATCTATCCGGAAGCTTATCAAGTGAAGCGACGCGGGGAAGCGATTGATTTAACTCATCGTGAGTTTGAACTGATTCATTATCTAGCAAAGCATTTAGAGCAGGTTATGACAAGAGAGCACTTATTACAAGCTGTTTGGGGATACGATTACTTTGGAGATGTTAGAACGGTTGATGTGACGGTACGGAGACTGCGGGAAAAAGTAGAGGACAACCCTAGTTATCCAATTTGGATCATTACTAGACGAGGTGTAGGGTATTACTTGTCATCACCAGAACAGCAGGGGCAGTCCTAGATGGATCGAAAAGTAGGCTTTTTTAAGTCGATTCAATTCAAATTAATTATCATTTATGTATTGATCATTTTCATTGCTATTCAAATTATTGGTGTTTATTTTACGCGACAAGTAGAACAGCAACTTGTAACCAATTACTTTGAAATGCTTGAGGAACGAGCGAATTTACTTTCTTATAACCTTGCCCAGGAAATGAATACGAATAAAGATGATCGGAGTGCGTTAACAGCAAATATCAATGCGTTACTTCGTGATATCTTTTCAATTGATCATTCCGAAGTACAAGTGATTGATCAAAATCGCGTTGTATTAAGTACTTCTAATTTATCAAATCGACATATTGTTGGCCAACAGAGTACCGAGGTACGAGTAAAACGAGCATTGTTAGGGAATAAAGATGAAGATGTTTTACGTGATCCTGAAACCGGTCATCGCATTCGTGTTTTGGCAGTTCCAATTAAGTCTGATGATGGACCAATTGGTGCTCTTTATATTGAAGCATCAATGGAAGATATTTATGATCAAATACGGCAAATTAATAGTATTTTATTAAGTGGCACATTTATTGCTCTTATTATTTCAGTTGTTTTGGTTATTTTAGTGGCAAGAACGATTACAGCACCAATTATGGATATGCGCAAACAAGCGATGCGTATGGGACGCGGTGACTTTTCAAGGCAGGTAACCGTTTATAGTGCAGATGAAATTGGACAATTAGCGACATCATTTAATGACTTAACAATGAAACTACAAGACGCTACCTTAACTCGTGTCCGTGAACAAAAGCGCCTGAAATCTGTTTTAACTCATATGACAGATGGAGTTATTGCAACCGACCAGAATGGAAGAATTATTTTGTTAAATAAAAGGGCAGAGGAATTACTCGATGTATCGAGTCATGCTGTTTTAGGTAAACAATTGCCAGATGTACTTCGCTTATCTAATACGTTTGCTTTATATGATCTGTATGAGCAATCAGAATCAATACTACTTGATTTCAGTAGCAAAGAAGAAGAGTATCTGTTAGAAGCCAATTTCTCCATTATTCAAGAAAATGATGGACCAATTAATGGATTAATCACAGTCTTACATGATGTAACTGAAAAAGAAAAAATTGATCATGAACGTCGTGAGTTTGTTGCAAATGTTTCGCATGAATTGCGAACACCATTAACGACAATGAAAAGTTATTTAGAAGCGCTTGAAGATGGTGCTATGAAAGATAAAGAGCTCGGACCACGTTTCTTAAGTGTGACACAAAACGAAACCGAGAGAATGATCCGTCTCGTTAATGATTTATTGCAATTATCTAAGATTGATAGTCATGATTATCAATTATCGTTTCAGTCTGTCGATGTTACGTTATTCTTGCATAGAATTGTTGATCGATTTGAGATGATTGCTGAGGATAAAGAGATTCAATTTGTTAGAAAGATCTCTAAAAAGCCAATGTACGTGAAAATGGCACCTGATAAAATGACACAAGTTATCGATAATGTCATTTCAAATGCAATGAAATATTCACCAGAGGGTGGCAATATTACGGTCGCATTGCTAGAGCAGGGACACCAATTACAAATTAGTATTTCTGACCAAGGAATGGGGATTCCAAGAGAAAGTCAGTCGAAGATTTTTGATCGCTTTTATCGGGTTGATAAGGCAAGAGCAAGAAGCGTTGGTGGGACAGGTCTTGGACTTGCGATTGCCAAAGAATTGATTCATGCTCATCAAGGTGAAATTTGGGCTCGGAGTGAGTACGGCAAAGGAACGACTATTTTTATTACATTACCATTTTTAGAAATCAAGGAGGGAGAGGAATGACTTACGAGCATATCAAATCTACATTACTTATTGGCTTAATTAGTTTAAGTATTGTATTAACTTGGCAGCTCTACACGTTTCAACCTGAAATTGCCCTTCTTGATGATAATACATCTAGATATATTCCTGACTCTCTTAATGAAGAGCGGGAAGAACGTGTGATTACCGATGTGGTCGTCCCGGAACAAATCGTTGTTCACAAGCAGCATGAATATACGATGATTCCCGGTAATGATGGTCGATTTAAACAGCTTTACGAAAAGCTAGTCGGTACAAATATCAATGAAGTCAATTTGCTCGCAACTGGCCCTTTTCCAAAACATGATGATCGTGGTGGAATAGAAATCATCTTTCCAGCTCCAGTTCCTGGAGATGTCTTTCTTGAATTATTTGAAATAAAAAAAGAAGAATTTTCTCTTCCCTTTTCTGAAGTAGATCGATTGTTTTTATACATTGACGCTAGTGAACAAGTGCATATGCAAATTCTTTCAAGTGAAGAAGAACGTGTCATTGAAGTAGGAACGACTTTGTCAGTTAAGGAATTTGAAGAAACTTATCTAGAAAAGTTTGATGAGTTTAAGAGCGTAACAACCGTGAAAGAACAGTCTTCATATCATAACCGACTTGTTGAATCGGTATATATTCCAACAGAACCTGTTACTGTTAAAAGACTTTCTTATGCGATAACGCCGCTTTCACCCGAATTTTACAAGCAGTCATTGTTTACTGATCCTAGTTCGGTTAAGTATTATCAACAAAGTGATGGAGAAGATTCCTATACAGATGGAAATCGAATCATCATGATGCAAAACAATGGACTATTTATGGATTATATTAATCCTGTTTTTATAGAGCCTCAAGAACGTAGTAGCAAGCATATTGTTCAAACAAGCTATGAATATGTGAATGGGCATGGTGGATGGACGGATGAGTATCGTTTACTCAATTGGGAGTCATCAGACATTCGTGATGAGGCAACGTATTTGCTTCATGTAAATGGCCTGCCGGTTATTCAATTTGATGGTCAAGGGGATATGGCTTTACTCCTAAGTCGTTCAGGTACACAAATTGTTAATTATACGCGACCGTTATTTGAGTTAGATAGTTATCCGATTGATGCAAGTCAAAGCATCCAATTGCCGTCTGGTGAAGATGTTATTAAAGAATTAAACAAACAAGAGTTCTTTAATAAAGAAAGACTTTCTAAAGTGGCCGTAGGTTATGAAATGATTATGAGGAATTCCTCGTTTGTGACCATGGAACCGCATTGGTTTATTTCTTATGGGAATAGGTGGCAAAAAGTAACGTTTGAAGAGGAAGAGGGAGGGACGAATGGATTGGAGTAGAACTAAGACAATATTCATTATTACCTTCTTGCTTTTGAACGTCTTTTTAACGTGGCAGTTGATTGAGACGCATAACGTTAATCAAATTAGTATGATTACAGTAGCAAACATACAAGAAGTTTTAAAAGAAAACAATGTGACAATCGATACAGATTTGCCAGAAACGGATTCACCCGGCTTGCTCGTTGTTGGTAAAAATGTTGTTTTAGAAGATGAAGAGATTCCAAATGCAAGCGAACAGAAGATTGATATGGTAGATGAAAATACCATTCTCTCTGTTCTTGAAGAACCGATTGCATTGTCACGTGAAGCTTTCTCGACTGAAGTGGGGACATTTTTATCTGCCTATGTTTTTCAAGGAGATGATTATCGTGTAGGTGGATATGACCGTGAGAAAAATCAAGTATTTTTATATCAAACGTATGAAGGGAAAACCGCTTATACGTTTGATGATCAGCCACTAATTCTTCACCTTGATGAAGAATTACAGATTGTTGGGTATCAACAGAAATACTTTCAGTTTGAGGTACAAGATGGCGAAGAGCGAGAAATGTACTCGAGTTTAAAGGCGATTGAAGTTCTCTTAAATGACCAATTAGTTAGAATGAATCAGACAATTACCGATGTTCAATTTGGTTATTATAGCTTTTTCAGCCCAACTGGAGATGTTCAAGTATTTGCACCAATGTGGCGTGTGACTGTAGATGGAGAAATGTACCTTGTTCATGCAATTGGCGGGACGGTACAGCAGCTCACTTAGGTAGAGGAGATGAAAATGATATGACATTACGCTTTAGTGTACTAGCAAGTGGAAGTACAGGCAATGCTGTTTATGTTGAGACAGAACAGCAGCGTTTACTTATAGATGCAGGGTTAAGTGGAAAGAAAATGGACGAACTCTTTGAACAGATTAATCGTGATCCAAAAGAGTTAAATGGAATTTTAGTAAGCCATGAACATTCTGACCATATAAAAGGTGTCGGGATTTTTGCTAGAAAGCATAAACTTCCTATTTATGCGAATGAATTGACATGGAAGGCAATGGATAGTCAGCTTGGGAATTTAGCTATTGAACAGAAATTCACTTTTGCAACAGGTGAAGTGAAGACATTTGGTAATATAGATGTTGAGTCGTTTGGCGTTTCACATGATGCAGCTGAACCGATGTTTTTTACGTTTCACCACGAGGGAAAGAAACTCGTGTTAGCAACAGATATGGGTTATGTGAGCGAACGAATCAAAGGGACAATTGAAAAAGCGGACATGTTTATTTTTGAATCAAACCATGATATGAATATGTTGCGGATGGGGCGCTACCCATGGAGCGTAAAACGGCGAATTTTAAGTGATGTTGGCCATGTCTCTAATGAAGATGCGGCACTCGCTCTATCAGAAGTGATTGGCGATAATACGAGTCGCATTTATTTGGCTCATTTAAGCCTTGATAATAACATGAAAGACTTAGCGAGACTTTCCGTTGAACAAGTGCTAAAAGAGCAAGGAATGGCCGTTGGCGAGCAATTTCAACTATATGATACCGACCCAAACACACCGACTGGGTTAGCAGTAGTCTCATAGAGGTTAGGCAAAAAGGGGCGGTTTCAAAGCCACGAGAAGCTAGAAACAAAAGTAGGGAGGTTGTTTTAAAAGGCAAAAAGCGCCCTTTTGAGACAACCTCTTTATGACAATTTAGAGATTATGCGTCAATTTTGTTGGCAATTATAGAATAAGTATCAAAAATATAAGAAAAATAAGCAGGTCACTGGTATTTAGATTATTTCTTATTATAATAAGGATTAAAGTACTTCTTTTTATATAGGAAAAAGGGTGGTGTCAATTGTATGGGCTATTATGATGAACATGTAACAGAGCAAGGAAGTAGACGTAGAGGTTCTAAACGTACATCAACAGGTTTGGCAGCATTTATTGGTGCGGTTTTCGGAGGGCTTGTCGTAATATTTACAATACCTGCGCTCTCTCATTACGGCCTTTTACCATACGAGATCAATAGTGAACCTGAATCTTCAGCTGTATTTAATTCAGAGCCTCAAGAAGGGCTTAGTCAAACGGTCAATTTAGATGTGAATTCAAATGTTACACAGGCTGTTGACCGCGTGTCTGATGCGGTTGTAGGTGTGATAAACATGCAGCAATCGAGTTTCTTTGCAGAAGAAGCAAATGAAGGAACAGGTTCAGGTGTAATTTACAAAAAAAGCGGAGATAAAGCATATGTTGTGACAAATCATCATGTCATTGAACGTGCAAATGAAGTAGAAGTGAGTCTAGCAGATGGTACAAGAGTACCGGCTAAGTTATTAGGTAGCGATATTATTACAGACTTAGCTGTGCTTGAGATTGATGGAGAAAATGTTGAGACGATTGCAGAATTCGGTAGCTCTAGCTCATTACGAGTGGGTGAGCCAGCACTTGCAATCGGAAACCCATTAGGCTTACGCTTTTCTAGTACGGTGACACAAGGAATTATTAGTGCAACGGAACGAAGCATTCCTGTTGACTTAACGGGAAATGGTCAAGTGGATTGGCATGCAGAAGTTCTTCAAACAGATGCAGCGATTAACCCTGGGAATAGTGGAGGAGCGCTAGTTAATATTGATGGTCAAGTAATTGGGATTAACTCAATGAAGATTGCACAAAGCTCTGTTGAGGGGATTGGATTTGCCATTCCGACTGAAATTGCGATTCCAGTTATTGAGGACTTAGAAAGCATTGGTGAGGTACGCCGTCCACAATTGGGTGTAGGAATCCGTTCGCTAAGTGAAATTCCAAGTGCTTATTGGCAGGAAACATTAAAGTTGCCTGAAGATATCAAAGGTGGAGTGGTTATCACGAGCATATCGCCAACGTCACCAGCTGATCGAGCAGGCTTGCAAGAATATGATGTGATCATCAATATTGATGATAAAGAAATTAATGACGGACACGATTTACGAAAATATCTGTACTCGGAAACAAAAATTGGTGATGAAATAGATGTCACGGTTTACAGAAATGGGTCTCGTGAAGTCTTGAAAGTGCAACTAGCTGAACAGCAAAGCTTTTAATAAGAATCCCGCAACATAGGGGGAAGATGAAGGCTGTCTGAGGTAAAATGCTCAGCAGCCTTTGTTTTTTTATTTATCCACAGTGTATTTTTGGGTATGCTATAATGGAAAAGTTGCAAAGAAAGGACGTCAAATCATGTATTATGCCTGTAATGAACATATTGAAGTAGCAATAGATATGGTGGTAGATGAGCAAGAGTTAGCACCTATTGTAGATAAAATAAGTGAAAATAAAGAAGTGTTATCCACAACATGTAGCTTTTGTGAGAACGTAGCCATCTACAGTGTGGACACATTGTAGATGCTCATGATGTTGATATGTGGATAAGTTCTGTGGATAACATTTTGGGAGGTTATACACATTGTGAATATCCAAGTAATAACAGTAGGGAAATTAAAAGAGAAATATTTAAAGTTGGGGATAACTGAGTACACAAAGCGACTCGGCGCCTATGCAAAAATTGAATTAATTGAAGTAGTGGATGAAAAAGCTCCAGAGCAAGCTAGTGTTGCTGAAATGAAGCAAATTAAGGATAAAGAGGGCGAACGAATTCTATCGAAACTTCATCCTGACACGCATGTGATTGCTCTAGCAATAGAAGGAAAGATGCTTACATCAGAACAATTAGCAGACAACCTCGATAAGCTTGCTACATATGGAAAAAGCAAAATTGCTTTTGTTATTGGTGGATCATTAGGATTAAGTGATGATGTGATGAAACGTGCAAATGAGAGTCTTTCTTTTTCGAAGATGACGTTTCCTCATCAGTTAATGAAACTCGTGTTAGTGGAGCAGATTTATCGGGCATTTCGGATTAATCGGGGAGAACCGTACCATAAGTAAATGAGGTTTTTTTTGCTTTGATGAGATATATGAACTCATATTAAAAAAGTAATAGGTAAAGAGACTTTTATTAACAAGAGGTAAATGAGACTTGATAAAAAATAAACAGGTCTCATTTAATGATATAAATTTAATAGTAAATACTTTGGCAAAAGGGGGATAGGAAGTAGTCATTGCAAAATGTTGTCTTATTTTAAAAAAGCCTATGAAAGTGAATTTAAACGCTGTATGTTGTATATAAGTTCCACTTGTATATAAAACATTTTGTATAAATTTAGAATAGTAGAAAAATGTATTTGACATTAGACTTAATGTAAAATAATATCTTTATATGTCAAAAATTAAATAGCTTATCATGAGAGACTAAGGGACAGGCCCGATGACGTCCAGCAACCATCATTTTATGAAAGGTGCTAATTCCTGCAGAGTGTTTCATTCTGAGAGATAAGGGTTAGATTAAAGCCTCTTTCCGATTGAAGGAGGCTTTTTTGTATATAAAGGGGGATTAAGAGAGAAGAGGTAAAGTATAGGATAACTATCTTCACAGATTGGTAGGGGTGGGAAATTTACTTTGATCTAAATAAACTAGAATCTATATAGATAGATTACTGTAATCAGCGTTAAAAAAGAGAGGATTGGTATTTAAGAACCAGAATGATAATAGAAGCGGTTTAATATCTAGTAATCCCTGAAATAATATTTTATTCAAAAAACATGGGACTTCGCTTCTATATATTTAGGAAAAATATAAATATAGTATTGCTTTTTCAACATTAAATTGATTTATTACTTTATATAAAAAAAGGAGCTTTAAAAAATGAAAAGAAAATATTACTTACTTGTATCCATGTTTTTACTATTAGGTGTAATTGGAATATTAAATGGTTGTTCGTCAAACGAAGCAACTAGTGTAACTGACAATCAAGTAATTCTAGTAGGAACACAAAATGATTATCCTCCTTTTGCATTTGCAGATGAGAACAACGAACTTACAGGATATGATGTAGAAGTTGTCAAAGAAATTGATAAAAGATTGGATGGTTATACATTCGAGTTCGTTGCCACCCCTTGGGATAGTATGTTTCTTGCACTAGAGTCAAATAAAATTCAGGCAATAGCAGATCAAGTAGCGAAAACACAGGAACGTGAGGAAAAGTACTTATTTACTGATGAATCTTATTTTGCAGCAGAAACGGTTATTGTTGTGAAAGCAGGCAGAGAAGATATTCAAACATTAGAGGATTTAGAAGGCAAGAATGTTGGAGCTTTAGCAGGAGATTCTTATACATTATTGCTAGAAGAACATAACAAAAAAGTAGATAATAATATTGTTTTAAAGTATAGCGAAAGTGGAAACCCTTCGGAAATTTTGCAAGATGTACAAAACGGTCGTATAGATGCCTATGTAAATGATCCTATTATGATCAATACAGTTTTGGAAAAGTATGATTTAGATGTAGAAATTGTGGGACAGTCTCTAGTTAATGATAACATGGGAATCGTATTCAAGAATGAGGAGCAGGGCGTGAAGTTAAAGGCACTAATTGATCCTATTCTGAAACAACTTAAGGAAGATGGTACGTTAGTTGAACTGTCAAAAAAATGGACTGGTGGAGAATATATCCCTGAATAAGTTTGGAGAAGGAAAGATAAAATGGAGAATTTACTAGATATTAATTATTTAATAGAAAGCTTTCCTGCTATTATCTCACGGCTACCTATTACAGTAGGGATAGCTGTAGGTTCATTAATTTTGGGTTTATTTATTGGGATTGGTACAGCCCTTATAAAAATATATAGAGTTCCAGTATTAAGGGTAATTTCTTCTTTATATATATCTTTTATCAGAGGAACTCCTCTATTAGTTCAAATTTATCTTGTATTTTACGGAATACCTAAGATTATTTACTATTTACAGACTGAATATGGGTGGCTTCAATACGTAGATGTTAATATAATAGCCCCTGAAGTATATGCATTATTAGCATTTTCTATTAATTTGGGTGCTTATTTGTCTGAAACAATTAGGTCTGCTATTGAGTCGGTTGATCGTGGGCAATTTGAAGCTGCTAAATCTATAGGTATGAGCCCTACACAAATGATGCTTAAAATTATTTTCCCACAGGCTTTGGCAGTAGCAATACCTAACATTGGAAATGTGTTTATTAGTTCGATTAAGGACACTTCTCTTGTTTTTATTATTGGTGTTATAGATATTATGGGACAAGCCAAAATTCTCGGTTCTCGTGGGTTAGCATTCTTTGAGGTGTATATTGCTGTATCTATTATCTACTGGATTCTTTGTATTATAGTTGAGAGATTGCTAGTTAAAATAGAGAGACGAGCTCGTAGATATGAAAGAGGGATTGCTTCATGATTAAGTTGGAAAATATTCATAAGTACTATGATAGCCAGCATGTGCTAAAGGGGATTAACCTTACCGTTAATAGAGGAGAGGTTGTTTCTATTTTAGGTCCAAGTGGCTCAGGTAAATCAACACTTTTACGATGCATTAATTTCTTGGAGCAGCCTACTAGTGGAATCGTTGAGGTTAGTGATAAAAGAGTAAATGTTGAATCAGCAAGTAAGACAGATATTTTTTCTTTAAGAACTTCGACAGGAATGGTCTTTCAACAATATAATTTATTTAAAAATTTAACAGTGTTACAAAATGTGATAATTGGTTTAACAAGTGTTAAGCAAATGAATAAGGATGAAGCTAAAAAGATAAGTATAGATATTCTTGAAAGAGTTGGCTTAAATAATAGGTTAAGTCACTATCCAGCACAGCTATCGGGCGGGCAACAACAAAGGGTTGGTATTGCTCGGGCACTTGCACTCAATCCAGAAGTTTTATTGTTTGACGAACCGACTTCCTCTCTTGATCCAGAGTTAGTTGATGAAGTTTTGACAACTATAAAAGGTGTAGCAAATGAAGGAAATACGATGTTAATTGTTACACATGAGCTTAATTTTGCACGTGAGATCTCTGACCGTGTAATATTTATGGAAGACGGTACTATTATTGAAGAGGGAACTGCTGAACAAATCTTTAATAATCCTAGTGTTGAAAGAACGAAGAAATTTTTAAGTAAAGTAATTAGGAACTAATTAAAAGATATTAAAATGAGTTAAGACATGGGAAGGAGAGTAAGAAGTGAACCCAATAGAACAAATTTTGAATAACTTTCCTATCATAATTATTGACGGAGCAATGGCTACAGAGCTTGAGAAGTATGAATGTAATTTGAAAGATCGTTTATGGTCAGCAAAAATATTAATGGAAAATCCAGAATTAATAAAGAAGGTTCATCTAGATTATTTTAAAGCAGGTGCAGATTGTGCTATTACTGCTAGCTACCAGGCGACTATTGAAGGGTATAAAGAAAGAGGGTTGACTGAGGAAGAGGCAATTGGATTGATCAAAAAGTCTGTTCAAATTGCAGCAGAGGCTCGTGACGAATTTTGGACAGAGTTAAATGATAAGTCTAACAGACCGAAACCGTTAGTTGCAGCCTCTGTAGGTCCATATGGCGCTTTTCTTGCAGATGGCTCTGAATATCGTGGTAATTATTCTTTAAACGAAGATGAATTAGTGACCTTTCATAAAGAAAGGATAAGGGTATTGGTTGAAGCGGGGGCAGATATTTTAGCGTGTGAAACAATTCCTTGTCTTGTAGAAGCTAAAGCAATTACAAGGGTACTAAAGGAATTCTCAGGGGTTTATGCTTGGTTCAGTTTTAGTGCAAAGGATGACTACCACATAAGTGATGGAGAAAAAATTTCCAGTTGTGCGGAGTGGTTAGATGGAGAAGAGCAAGTAGCTGCGATTGGTATAAATTGTTCATCACCACACTTTATAGAGTCTTTAATTAAAGAGATAAAAAGTCGAACTTCTAAACCGATAATTGTTTATCCTAATTCAGGTGAAGAATATGATGCAACAAGTAAGACATGGGGTGATGAGTCTTTAACAAATCATTTTACCTCTAACACACAACGTTGGTATGAAGCTGGTGCCCAAATAATCGGAGGTTGTTGTAGAACAAACCCTGAGGATATTACAGCCATTACTATATGGGCTCGTAAATGAGGTAGTAATAATAATAGGTTAAAGAGGGGTCAGACATCCATATGGAGGGTCCGATCCCTCTTTATCTAACAGGTTTATTGGGCGTTTAGGATAAGTCCGGGAGAACGTATCATAAGTAAATGAGTTTTTTTGCTAGTACGATTAAATGCGTATTAGCTTTCTTTTTATGTTTGGAAAATATGCAAGAAGTTTTTGACACTGACTTTGAAGATTGGGATTGGGATGAAGATTCATGGGGGAACGAAGGGGATTATGTAACTGGATTGGAGTACTTTCAACACCCAACATTAAATAATGGATATGTAAGTGAGCAAGGGTGGGAGGTCATTTTGGATTCAGTTGAAGAAAGAGTAACTTTTTCTTCATATTACTTCAATAAACCAGATTAGAAACATTGCTATCCTCGGCCAATTAATGTAGCTTAGAGCAGGTATCCTTTTGAAATTTAAGAAAGAGTGTCCACCTAATACTTAGCAATATTAACTAAACTGGTTATCGTATTAAGATTTGTAAGGTATTATATAAATACCATCGTTGTTTAACCAATCCGCATAAAGAACTTCTTTACTACTATTCACACCACTTGTAGCAAGTTGATTTTTTAGCCAATTTTTATCGAAACCTAAATCTTTCATGTTATCTTCTAAAATTTCTCCATCAATAATTAATGTTGTACTAAGAAAAACAGGCTGGTCAGGTAATTGTAAATCCTGCATTGTAACTTTTTGATATTTATTTTTCTTTAGGATACTTATTGATCCATTTGATTCCAATATTGCATATGCAACTTCACGAATCGAAAAAATTTCACTTTGTCTTAGTAAGCTTAATAATTGATTAATATTCATTCGATTCTTTTTTAATTGATAATTATCAATCTTACCATCACGAATAATAATAGAAGGTTTTCCTTCCAGAAAACCTCGGATTCCTTTATATTTGAGCAATAATTTTTCCATAAAAATCATTAAAACTCCCCATAAAAATACCGTGTAGACAATATATATGATGTTTACCTTTTCTTCATATATACCATTTCCTAAAAGTTCGGATAAAACAATAGCTGAAACGAAGTCGAAAGGAGTCAATTGTTTTATTGTCGTTTTCCCTAATAATTTAGTAATAAGAAAGAGTAAAAAAAATCCGATTATAACTTTTAAGGATATTTCCATAAAGCTTAGTTCCATATTACAACCTCTCCTGTATCTAATTAAATATAGAACTCTTTTTTAGTTATTAGTTTTGGCTGTTTTTTAAGTTTTTAAACGTAAAGTACGATATTTTTCAAAAGAGATTTTCATTTATTTATAGAATGAATTGAAAGATAACATCATTTTCAAAGTCTCCACTATAAATATAAAATCTTAAAAACATTATATAGATATGAATACCTTATGTTTGAAATTAACCATGTTCTTAGGGGATGTTCGCTGAGCCGTACCACAAGTGATGGTAAACAGGAAAATAAAATTTACAGTACCTATAGATAAACTAAGAGAATCAAGTTATAAATATTCTAGGTAAACTGTGTTGAGAGGACAAGTTCAAAAAGAGCTTGTCTTTTTTTATGGTTACTTAAAAAAATCAATTATTTTCTTATAGATTATTTGTAGCCAATAGGAAGGAGATTAGATTAGTGATTACAGTAGTCGGTCTCCATGATATGAAAAAGCAGCTAGATAAACAAAAACTAAAGCCGATTCTATTGGAGCTTGAACGAGTAAATCGTGACTTTCAATTTGGTGTGTCTGTGGAGGATACACTAGAAAAGTTTAAAGAGAGAAACTCTTACGAAGAAGTTCAGCAATTTATTGACGGCACATTAATTACAAAAAGCAAAGGTGGAAATTTAACAGAAGTGATCGAAAATATAACCAGTATGATTACGGACAAAATTAATGTACAGCAAGAAATAAAACTAGCAACAGCTCAAAAGAAAATGGAAGCTAAAATGAAAATAGACTACTATGGGCGTCGACAGACAAAAGTAAAAGGGAAACAACACTGTTCTTAGCGGGATTCCGTAAAAGAGAAATAGTCGTTGTCTTTAAAGTGTAATTCTATAATTTTACCAAATAGACAGTGTCACCTTTCACTTGGTGTTGTTTTTTTTTAGCTCATCTACCAGAATGATCAGATTTTAAATAGCTTCTTTTATGCAACACTAGTGGTGGATTCAAATAAAAAAGTTTTTCGAAAAAATATTGAATTTTCACTGAAAACTATTTAAATAATATATTAAATATTTTAATTAATGTATAAAGAATATGAATATATGGCTATAAGACTACAAAAATCTAATCATTATAAGGTCAGAATTCAATAAAAGTGTGAACCTTATATAATATCAGTATAAATATTCCCATTTAAACTAGATGTTGACAGTATTTCAATGGTGTAATACAATCATAATCAATCATATACAATCATAATCAATCAAGAAGAGGATAAGTTTACTTTTAGCTTATTTATTGAAAGCGCTATCCTGTTTGGTCTGCGTAAGAAAAAAAAACGATTGAAAACGGCCACGGTTATGTACTAAAGGAGGTGGTGCTAATAGTTTAGTAATGTGTAACACTTCATATTTTTTCTGTATTAAACGTTTTTTGACATTTTGTAACCGCTTACTTGATGAACGAAATTAGGGGGATTAAAATGAAAAAGAGTCTAAAGTTTTTATCTATGGTTGCTGTACTTCTAGTAATTTCTTTGATGACTGCTTGTAGTGG
This sequence comes from Halalkalibacter kiskunsagensis, assembly GCF_037027555.1. Classification (NCBI taxonomy): domain Bacteria; kingdom Bacillati; phylum Bacillota; class Bacilli; order Caryophanales; family Bacillaceae; genus Halalkalibacter; species Halalkalibacter kiskunsagensis. The sequence goes on from NZ_JAXBLX010000019.1 coordinate 25,890, forward strand.
AGGAGGGAGCGAGTCTTCCGGTGAACCTAATAATGAAAACACAGATGAAGTAGGAACTGAGGGTGAACAGCTTAAAATTGGACTGACGGTTCCGACATTAGGTAACCCATTCTTCGTAGCAATGTCAAAAGGTGCTGAAGAAGTTGCCTCTAAGTACGATGCAGAAGTTATTACTGTAAGTGCGGAGCATGACCTTGCTAAACAAACTGCACAGATTGAAGATTTTATCACAAGAAAAGTTGATTTGATTCTGTTAAGCCCTTTTGATTCTGCTGGTATTGCCGGTGCAGTAGCTCAAGCTAGAGCAGCGGGAATACCTGTCGTAGCTCTTGACGGATTTGCTGAAGGTGGAATTAATACGGTTGTTATGTCTGATAACGTTCAGGCAGGTAGACTAGCAGCTGAACATTTAGTAGAACAACTTGATGGAAAAGGTAACATCGTTATTATTGATGGTCCTCCAGTTTCCGCTGTTACAGACAGAATTAAAGGTTTCAATGAAGTGATTAGTGAATATTCAGACATTAAAGTGATTGCAAACCAAAATGGTGAAGGTAGCCGTGAAAAAGCCCTTGATGTAATGGAAAGTATCTTGACTGCTAATCAACAAATTGATGCAGTCTTTACTATAAATGATGAAGAAGCTGTAGGTGTTCAAATTGCCCAAGAACAAGCTGGACGTATAGATGAGTTCTTTATCGTATCTGTTGATGGTGCACCAAGTGCAGTCGATTTATTAAAAGCTGGTGGTAGCTTCGCAGGAACATCTGCTCAATTCCCTAATACAATGGTTATCGATGGTGTAGCTTTAGCGCTTAAAATCATTGAAGGCGAGGAAGTAGCGGAGGAAGTCTTAATTCCTACTGAATTTATTACTCAGGATAATGTTGACTCCTATGAAGGTTGGTAAATCTTTTACTTGTTCAGTAGATTCATAAAAGAAGATATGGTGCTCATACAAAGAGCGCCATATTCGATCTTAATTAAGCCTTTTTGAAGGTTAGATAAACGTGTAATAGGGAGTGGCGGCAATGACAGTACTTCAGGGAAATAAGCAAACGTTTCATCCTTCACCTACAGACTCACCTATTTTAACTATGGATTCGATCAACAAGTCATTTTCAGGTGTGCAAGTATTGAAAAATGTAAACATTGAACTGTACAAAGGTGAAGTTCATGCATTGATGGGTGAAAATGGTGCAGGTAAATCAACACTAATGAAAATAATGGCAGGTGTATATCAACCAGACCGTGATTCTGGGAAGATCATTTATAAAGGTAATGAAGAGCAATGGAATAATCCGATGGAAGCTAGGAATAAGGGGATTAGTGTTATTCATCAAGAAATTAGTTTATCACCTAATCTATCCATTGGCGAAAATATTTTAATGGGGACCAAATTCAAGAAAAATAAGCTGGGTTTGGTGAAGTGGAGTGAGATCTATGAAACGGCAGATCGTGTGTTGAAATCTATCGGTTCTACTTTAAATCCAAAAGCAAATGTATCTACATTAAGTGTAGCGCAGCAGCAAATGGTAGAAATCGCTCGTTCATTATCATTTAATTCTGAAATTTTAATCATGGATGAACCTACGGCTTCCTTAACGGATAAGGAAATAGAGAAACTGTTTGGCATTATTGAGGAATTAAAGAAAAAAGGCGTTGCGATTGTTTATATCTCTCACAGAATGGATGAAATCTTCAAAATATCCGATCGTTTAACAGTATTACGAGACGGTAATTGGATTAAGAGCGGTCCTATTTCAGAAACTAGTCCTGATAATCTTGTAAAGCTTATGGTAGGAAGAGAATTAAGCGATCTCTTTGTGAAAGATAGAAAACAAGAAACCATTAGGACGAAAGACGAAGTGCCTGCTTTAGAGTTGCAAGGAATCTCTGACAAAAATCTAGTTAATAATGTGTCACTAAAACTGTATCCGGGTGAAATTGTTGGCTTAGCAGGACTAGTTGGTGCGGGAAGGACTGAACTCATTCGAACAATATTTGGTTTGTCCGTATTACAGGAGGGACGTATTCTCTTAGACGGTGAGGAAGTTCAAATAAACAATCCAATCGAGGCTATGAAATTAGGCATCGCTCATGTTCCGGAAAGTCGAAAAGAACAAGGATTACTCCCTAATCTATCAGTTAAAGAAAATATATTAATGGCCCAGCTGCCAACATATCGTAAATATAGATTATTACAGAGAAAGAAGATGGATCATGACGCAGAGCGGTACATTAAGGAGCTAGGTGTCAAGACTGCTTCTAAAGAACAAAATGTTATGGGATTGAGTGGTGGTAATCAACAAAAGGTTGTTATTGCTAAATGGTTATCCATCAGTCCAAAGGTTTTACTACTTGATGAACCTACTCGTGGTGTTGATATTGGTGCTAAGACAGAGATTCATAAAATTATTTGTAAATTAGCTGACCAAGGATTAGCCGTTCTAATGGTTTCATCTGAATTACCTGAAGTACTTGGAGTTAGTGATCGCATTTTGGTCATGCATGAAGGAAAATTAAGAGCAGAGCTATCTAGAGAAGAAGCTACACAAGAAAAAATAATGTATTATGCAACAGGAGAGGTTAAATAATGAATACAAATCCACAAGAATCAGTTCAAACACGGGTGTCATTTAAAAAACGTTCTCAGGAAATTTTCAATAACTTAGGCATGGTAATTATCCTTTTTTTGTTAATTGTCGTAATGATGATTGTTGCACCGAATTTTACTGAACCAAGTAATATTTTAAACATACTCAGACAAAGCTCGATCACAGCCATTCTTGCAGCCGGGATGACTTTAGTTATATTAACAGGTGGTATTGATTTATCAGTTGGTTCAATATTAGCATTATCTGGCGTTATTTCTGTAATGCTTTCAAATGCAGGTGTACCGGTTCCTATAGCAATGTTAGCCGGTGTTGGAGTAGGTTATTTAGTGGGAGCTATTAATGGATATTTCACAGCAAAACCTAAATTACCTTCGTTTATCGTTACCCTTGGTAGTATGACTTATGTTAGAGGTTTAGCTTTTGTTATTACAGGTGGATATCCTGTTGTATTAGCATCGGAAAACTTCAAATTTATTGGTTCTGGTTACATTTTAGGTATCCCTACGCCTATATACGTCATGACCTTAGTTTATATTGTTATGTTCATTATGCTTAAATATACGATGTTTGGGCGCCATATTTATTCAGTTGGTGGTAATGAAGAGGCTTCACGGTTAACAGGTATTAAAGTAGAGAGAACGTTAATCAATGTCTATTCTATAAGTGGTATGTTAGCGGGTGTAGCAGGGGTGGTCATGGCAGGTCGCTTGTTCACAGGTCAGCCGATGGTTGGTGTTGGGGCTGAGCTCGATGCGATTGCTGCAGTTATTTTAGGTGGTACTAGCTTTGTTGGTGGATTTGGTCGTATACAAGGTACCATTATCGGGGTATTAATAGTAGCTGTTCTTACGAATGGTATGACTTTATTAAATGTTGATTATTACTGGCAGCAAGTAGTTAAAGGTTTAGTCATTGTCATAGCTGTACTACTAGATCGGTTACGGAAAAGAGCCTAACTACTAGTGATTGAATATGAAAAATAAATTTTCAGATTCGCTGTACGCAAATGTTTGACTTATTACTTCCCGTGAAATTTGTTGTAAATTCTGGTTCATTTATAGCATACAATTTCGTAGTCTGGAGAAAGAATGAGTTGTATTTAAAAGGTAATCAAAAGTCTTTTCTACTAAGCATTAAACTTTGTAAAATTATAAAGTAGAATTAAACCTTTAAAACTTACCTCTAACAAGGTAGGTTTTAAAGGTTTAATTCAAGTTTTTTTGAACAGACTCTAAGCAATGAGCGGAACCTTATAGCGTGTGAAGTCATTGCCATCTTTTTGAACACGCTCTTATAGAATTTAAGTCTTCTACTATTATAAACTCTCTTTTTTTAGGGGGGACGAACCCATTATGAGGAGAGAGCTGCCTATCTCTCAGGCCTTTTATTTATCTAAAGAGTTCAATGGTATTATATAAAGTAAAACGACAATAAAACAATTGACTATAGAATGAAAGATAACATCTTTTTCAAAGTCTCCACTATAAATATAAAATCTTAAAAACATTATATAGATATGAATACCTTATGTTTGAAATTAACCATGTTCTTAGGGGATGTTCGCTGAACCGTACCATAAATAGAAGCATAAGCAAGGAGTATCATTTGATTCAGAGGAGAATCCTTGTGGCAAATGCACCGATTCTCACAGCTGCGGCCATCTTCGCAATAAAAAGGCCTAGCAAGGTGCAGGCCAAAACCAATGTAGAATGTGCGGAAACTACTGCTTCGTACAGTTTGTGAAGCAAGGTAATCAATATTATAAAGTCAACGTGGACAAGTCTTTGAATCGGAGATATCCATGTTTTCGGTTACTTCGCTTTCCTTCTCCAATGAAGGGGACATCAAGACCGTTCTTGGTCAATTATGCGTTGGCTTTGGGCTGTTTGAACACTTCGTCCTGCCACAGTTGATACAGATAGATGATTAACGCAAAACCGATCATCATAGCAACAATAGCTATTGTAGACAAAGTCGATTCACTCGAAACAAGCCCCATCCGTTGCCATACCGGGTAAACGATGTACATAAATAACCCGTCCAAAAGTATATTGACAGTCAAATACATCCAAAATTTCCCGAAAGTAAAGCGGAATATCCAGATAACTATAACTAAATATGCTCCATACACCCAAGGAACCGGGACGACTTTATCCCACCCGAACAGACTGGAACCTGTCTCTTTCCACCATCCGTAATGGTAAGCCGCTTGATACGCCAAGGTATGAATAACGGTCATAAATAGAGCGACCGGCATGTACCTGCGCACAGTATCCATTTTCAAAAAAAACAAGGACACCCAAGGCAATATCAAGAGTAACCAGAGAATAATCTGTTTCATGTCATTAATACTCCCCCACATTAGTTTTATGTGTAGTGTTACTCTCGGTTCATATATTTATTCGATTTATCCGATAAAAGTAACTCAACACCGACTTGGTTAAGCAGAATAACATCCCAATTGGCCCAGGGTAATCCAATATCCCACCAGACGTTGATACTTTCACCGTCTAAGATGACTTTTCCAGATTGGTAGGAAATAATCCGAGTAATGGCTTTTAGTAAAGTAGATTTACCACAGCCATTAGGCCCAATAATAGTTGTTATTTTCTTATCAGGGATCTTAACACTGAGATTTTTAACAATTAGCTGATCGCCATAGCCAATGCTTAGATCATCCGTATAAAGGCGAGTCATTATGTAACCTCCATTTCCAACCACTTAGTTGAAAATAATTATCAATATCATTTATGTTTCTACTATAAAACCAACTTATTTTATTGTCAACAAATATTATAGACTTACTCTACTAGGAGGGTAGTAAAATAGAAGTTATAATAAATTTGATTAGATATTCACATATATTGGTGCACATATATTTTATAAATCTTTTTATTAAAAACTTCTTTGAGTTTCGACAAATAACTACAAAATTGTATCGGGACTTTTTTAGTACTATAATAAGCACATAAACGAAAAATAATAGATATTATGAAGGAGTATGTATGAAGGAGTTAAATTCTCGAATCAATAAAAAACTTTATTATATAACGATGCTCTTTATAAATTCACTTATGGTATTGGGTTTGTTTGTTGATAATCCACTTATGAGTGATTTTGGGGGGAGGATATATATTACACCTTCTACTTGTTGTTAGTCTTATTGCATTTCTATTGCTCTATCCAAAGTACGAGACACATACTTTTAGAGTGATCATTATTGTAGGAGTGTTCGCTTATTTCTATACACTCTTCTTTTTATATCCAGAAACTTGGTCTACTTTCTTATTCTTATGCTTTATTCCAGCCATTTCAATTTTTTTCTTTGACTCAAAGTTGTTTTATTCTTCTTTATTCGTAAATGGGGCATCTGTAAGTATTATTTTTTTTTATATTGCATGGTTTGATCAAGGTTCTAAGTTTCCCCATATTCAACTTGATCTAGTAGGGAATTTTATCAACTTTATAGGAAGTCAATTAATTATCTATTTTATTTACTATTTATCGTACGTTCGTTTAAAAAAATTACAGGTGTATTATGAACAAATACAACAGTCAGAGCGATTAAAAGCAACTGGACAATTAGCGGCAGCTGTGGCACATGAAATTCGAAACCCTCTAACAGTAGTGAAAGGTTTTTTGCAGTATTATGAAGAGGGTACTTCCTATAGTAAAGAAACTAAAAAACATTTTACATTGATGATTGATGAATTAAACACCGCAGAACAAGTCATCTCTCAATACTTATCCATTGCAAAGCCAAACGAAAATCAAAAGACAGAAACAGTAAATTTAAAGGTAGTGCTTCAAAGTATTACTGATTTACTTCAATCGTATGGGGTTTTACGTAATAATCAAATTCATCTAAAAATAGAGGATCACTGCTATATTAAAGCCAATAAATTAGAGTTTAAACAGTTGTTCATTAATATTATAAAAAATGCAATTGAGGTTTCAGAAATGGGCGACCCTGTCATTGTTGAAGCGAAAAGAAAGAAAAATCTTATTGAGATAAAAGTAATTGATTATGGAATTGGAATGTCAGAAGCAGAAGTTAAATCTCTTGGAACACCCTTTTATTCTTTGAAAAGCAAAGGTACAGGCTTAGGGTTAATGATTTGCTTTAATATTATTGAAAAATATAAAGGATCCATGGACTTCGAAAGTTCAAAAGGTGAAGGAACTACAGTTACGATACGATTTCCAGCAATAAAAGATGATATTTCTAGTATGTCTCAATAAGTGAATAAAGTTCAAAAAGAAGCATTGGGACCGTATTGAATAGTTATGTTAATTTACCCAATACAGCCCCAATGCTTACACTATGAATTAACTAATACGAGCCTCAGACCCTAGCTTCTGGCTTTCTAAAAATGTTTTTAAATGTTGATAAATAGGGAGTTGTCGTACTCTTGTTTCTGCACTTTGTCTTTTTGTATATTCGAGAAAATGAATATATTCTTCTGTTGTCAATCCTATTTCAAGTGCTTCAGTTACTACCTCATTCCAAAAAGGATCATATGTTTGGAATGAACACTCAGATAACAATGTATCAATGGAAACCTCTAATACAGGAGAAACCTTTTCCAAAAATTGCATAGGAGGGTTTAAGTCTTTTTTTCTTTCAATGGAACTAAGATAGGATTTATCTACACCTGCTAGCTCTGCTAGTTTAGAAAGAGATAAGCCTCTTTTAATGCGGTATTTTTTTACTATTTCACCAAGCATACATATCCTCCTTTATACTCAATAATTTTCTTTCCTGTTAAATATCTATACGTAGGTTCCTTCTTTTTTAAGGGGGTGTCGAGAGAAAAATAATAATAAGAGTGTCCTTTGGCTTATTAGGTATTAATGATAAATACCTAGAAGAGATTCGAGGCATTGTGCTTTTTCTTAACTCCTTAGGAAAAATACTGCAGCTTACTTTAATACAAAAAAAGGCTAAACTCATTTATCGAGTCAGCCTAATGGAGATTTATGTGATCTAACTTATTTATATGGATCGATTGTCTGAATCGTCCCATCTTCATTATATTTAAGCTCTGTATATTTAACACTGCGCTTATGATTTACGCCATCTGACATCGAGCAATCATGGTAAAATAAATACCATTTATCCTCAAATTGAACGATGGAATGATGAGTCGTCCAACCGATAACTGGTTTAAGGATAGTGCCTTTATACACAAATGGACCTTTTGGGTTTTTACTCATCGCATAGGCAATTAAATGGGTTGTCCCAGTAGAGTAAGAAAGATAATAATAGTCATTGTATTTATGAACCCATGGACCTTCAAAATATCTTCTTTCTTCATCGCCTGCTAGAATCGGATTCCCATCTTCATCAACAATCGAAATTTCTTGCGGTGTTTCTGTAAACGTTAACATATCTTCGCTTAATTCAGCTACTATTGGTCCTAATGCAGGTTCTGATGCGGCAGGTTCTTTTCCATCAGGATTAAATGTACCAGTTTGCCACTTTTCTAGTTGTCCTCCCCAGAGTCCACCAAAATAAACATAAGCCTTCTGATCATCGTCCACTAAAACAGCGGGATCAATACTAAAGCTTCCCGGGATATAATCTTCTTGAGGCGTAAATGGGCCAGCTGGATTTGAGCTTGTCGCTACTCCAAGTCTAAAAATATAGTCATGATCTCTTGCTGGAAAAAATAGATAATACGTATTGTTTTTATAAGCAGCATCTGGTGCCCATAATTGTTTCTTAGCCCAAGGAATATCTCTTACATGAAGTACTTCCCCGTGGTCTACACATGGTGAATTGAAATCATCCATCGATAGGACATGGTAATCTTCCATTTTATATTGGTCACCATTATCATTTGAAGGCTCATCATGATCAAGATCATGGGAAGGATAAATATAAATTTTTCCTTCAAATACATGAGCAGAAGGGTCTGCTGTATAAATATGGTTTACTAACGGTTCATTAGGTTTTACGTTTTTCTTCATATCCTACTCTCCTCATTTTAAAAAAATTTGTGTGAAAAAAGAGCTATTATGTTTATGCTATCAAATAAAATTAACTTTGTATAGTGATTAAACTAACTTAGATTGAAAATGGTAAGTACATTTTGGATAGGAAAAGTGATTTCTTTTAAAGAACAATGTATGATTGATGATGTTTTCTTGAATAAAATGAATAGGGGTTTCTTGATTCTCGGGCTGTACCTTACGCATGAGTAAAGAGGGACTTACAAATGAATAAAGTTAACTGCTTTATGCTACAATTAGTGAAAGTATAAAGTTTAGCTACTTAGCATCACCGGAGGATTAACATAATGATACAAAAGTTACCAACAAAGGAAGTATTTGCTTTAGGTTTTTTCATGTTTGCTTTGTTTTTAGGAGCAGGCAACTTAATTTTCCCTCCTTTACTTGGGCAACAAGCAGGGGAGTCGATGTGGGCTGCCATTCTCGGCTTCTTAGTTACGGGTGTAGGATTGCCGCTTTTTGCAATCATCACCATTTCAAACGTAGAAGGGAATTTGGACGTCCTTGCCAAGCGAGTACATAAGTCATTTGCACTTGTCTTTCCCGTTGTTATCTATTTGACGATTGGACCATTTTTTGGAATCCCACGAACCGGGACAGTTGCGTATGAAGTGGGTGTTGTTCCGTTTTTAGTAGAAGCAAATAAATTTAGTTTATTTGTATCAACATTAGCCTTTTTTTCGATTACCTTCTGGCTTGCGCTTAATCCTGCCAAATTGGTAGATCGTGTCGGGAAAATTTTAACGCCTATTCTCTTTCTTTTAATTGTCATTCTCTCCATTCGGAGCTTTTTCTCACCAATTGGGGAGATTGGCGAGGCAATGGAATCATACATAGATGGAGCTTTTTTTAATGGGTTTCTCGAAGGCTTTTTAACAATGGACGCGATTGCAGCCCTCGTATTTGGGATTGTCATTATTAATCGCATTCAAGAAAAAGGGATAAAAGCTGTAGGAGACATTCGTTCTTATACGATTAAAGCTGGCCTCATTGCCGGAGTAGGCCTTTCATTTGTTTACATTGCGTTAGCCTATATGGGAGCTACTAGTGTGAATCCAGTGGGGGTTCAAGATAACGGTGGAGCAATTCTCGCCGCTGTTACGTCGCTATTATTTGGTTCATTTGGAACGATCTTGCTTGCAGTTGTTATTACAGGAGCTTGTTTAACTACGTCAATTGGTTTAGTGTCTGCGTGTGGAGAATACTTAGCTGGGAGATTTAACAAAGTATCCTATCCAGTGATCATTGCAATTCTATGTCTTTTTAGTTTTACGATGGCGAACTTAGGTTTAAGTCAGTTAATTTCCGTTTCATTGCCATTGCTTATTGCGATTTACCCAATAACCATCGTTTTAATTTCATTATCGATTTGGCAGAAAAAGAATCCACTTCCTAGTTCTCTGTACATTGGGGCAATTATAGGAGCTGGGGTTGTTAGTATTTACGACGGCTTAACAATGACAGGCATTGAAATAGCAATCATTTCGAGTGCTTTTGCTTATTTGCCCTTGTATGCAGAGGGAATCGGATGGATTGTACCTAGTATAGTAGGTGGGCTAATTGGCACCCTTTGTCATTATGGAAAAAGGTAAAATAAAAGCAAAAGGTGTGACCTAAGAATGTCAATTTCTTAGATCAGACCTATTTGCATTTTGTTCATTATTCATTCGTTCCTTTAGACAAGTTACACCTTTACCGGCCACTCTCCAACAAATTCAACCTCGTTATACGAAAAGAAGTCACTTAAAACCTTATCGCGATCATCAAGGAAAAGCTGATCTGCTACGGCAGACACGAGCTTTGGAATACCAAACCTCATACCAGAAAGAGCAGATGCTGAAATGCCACAACTGATCAAAGCTGAATAGTTAAAAGCAAAGAGACCGTGTAAGTTCTTGCTGCCACTTTCATCGCGACTGACAAAAGCAAAACCAGGGCTTAAATAAGGATGTGCATCAAGCACCGGATTTGCTAGTTCATCAGGAGCCTGGTAGCGGTCACCCCAACGAGCAATGTGTTTTTCAACTAGTGAGAGCTCTGGACGTAATGCTGGGTCGGTAAGTAGACCTGTACTGATTAGTAAGAAATCAAAAGTAAATGTACCTTGTGGGGTTGTTACAACTGCCCCTTCATCTGTTAATTTCACATCCTGCCAAGGCGCTCCTAAGTGTAACTGAAAACCCTCCCACGATGTCGCGCGTTCAAACATATCATTCGTTGGTGGCTGATTGTGCTTGAAGAAATGCGCAATAGCTGCATATTTGTCAGCATCGGCTAAGGCATGAAAACGTTCAATCATGCCCGAACCTTCCATCTGGCGGATCGGATTGATACGCGGCATCTCTTTGCGGCGAACAAAGACATGTGCCTCGGCCACTCCTTCTGATAGAGCGAAATTAGCATTATCAAAGGCTGAGGCACCTCCACCTAAGACAGCAACCTTTTTACCTTTAAGTCGTTCAAAATCAATGGTTTCAGAAGTGTGAGCATAGAGATGAGGTGGTAAATTATCAGCAACCATAGGTGGTATATGCCACTCACCCCCTCCTTGAATACCTGTAGCAAGAATGACCTTGCGCGTGAGTATGCTGTTAGAAGGTGTTCCTGCTCTTTCTAGATGTAAGCGGTGAATGCCTTTAGTTTCAGGTTCAACTAGTTTCAGTTTTACCTCATTAATGACAGGTAGGTTGAGTACCTTGCGATACCAGCGGAGATAGTTCATCCAATCTCCACGCGGAATCTTATCGACCTCATCCCAACTCTTTGGACCAAACTGTGCTTCCCACCATGAGCGGAAGGTTAGTGAAGGGATACCAAGGTCAATTGAAGTTAAATGTTTAGGTGTTCGTAATGTTATCATACGCGCATACGTTTCCCATGGACCTTCTAAGCCTTCGGTGTTTTCGTCAATGACGAGAATGTTTGATACTCGCTCACGTAAGAGACCAAAAGCAGTACCTAAACCACTCTGACCTCCTCCAACAATCACGACATCATAGACATGTTCTTTGAGATGGTTGAGTGGGCGTACCCAATCTTGCCCTCCGTAAGCAAGATAAGAAAGATCGGTTTTCACTTGTTCGTTTAAAGTCTCTAAGCTCATAAAGTTTCATTCCTTTCAACTTCTTCTGTCAAGTTTATTTAAGCACTCCGTCCGTACAGTATCCCTAGTTCCTTTGCACATATAGTATCATTTCTATTACATTTATTGGATGTTGGTTATGTCTAAAATGTCCGTTTCATTTTGTGTGAAGTGACTAGTCAGAACCTTAACGTATAGCCTTATCACGTAGATAAAGAGGAAAATATAGGTTATGATAAGCGATAGTAATGATGTTAGATGATTACACAAGGAAATGTTTCTATTGGATGAAATGGTAAGAAGATTCTATATGGATCAATGACTCTTTAGTTAGTGAAGTAGTTATAGCATAGCAGAAGAAAAGAATCTCTGTAGAAATTGTGACAGTAAATCTTACATTCAATGAGGCTAGATGAAGAAAGGAGAATAACGGAAAGCAGATAGAGAATACAAAAAAGACTTAAGCTCTGTGGATAGATATTCTCAAATATAGGGGATAAAGACAAAAAATATGTGGAAAATAATTCTATAAATACTGAAAAGGAAGTGCGTATGTATGGAAGAAACACTTTATGAAAAAATTGGCGGGGAAGAAGCGATTGCAAAAGTTGTCGACTATTTTTATTCAGAATTGGTTCTTAAAGATGAAACTGTGAATCACTTTTTTAAAAATACAGATATGGAAAAACAACGTCGTCATCAGACAAAATTTATTAGTTTTGCATTAGGTGGTCCTAATCAGTATTCAGGCAAGGGAATGGCAAAAGCACACGAAGGAATGAATATACAACCAGACCATTTTAACGCTATTGCTAAACATCTTCACGACGCTCTTGCACACTTTGGAGTAAAAGAAGCTGACATAGATACAGCTTTAACGAAAGTCGCTTCACTCAGAGAAGATATACTGTATAAATAACTTTAAGAAAGGTGCCTGTCCTCAAATGCTTTACGATACTGGGGGACAGGCACTTTACGTTAAACCTTTAATTGTACGTTAACTAGTTGAAATTAAGATGTCACCTTTTGAACAATTGAGAAAACACGTCAACTTTTCCATTTTGTTAATGGGGTAGGAGATTTGCTAGTTTGAACAACATTCAGTAAAATAGGGGGTAGTTTGTACGTTTTGAAAAGAGGGTAATCAATGAATAAACAATCGATATATGGGTTAACATTTGACCGTTTGTCGTCATGGCTTTTGGAGCATGGTCATAAAAAAGGCCGAGCACAGCAAGTGTGGGATTGGCTATATAGAAGGCGCGTCACCGACTTTTCTGACATGGTTGATGTAAATGAAGACTGTATCAACGTCTTAAAAGAACATTTCGCGATTCAAACATTACAAGAGCACACGAAGCAAGAGTCAGCCGATGGAACAATTAAGTTCTTGTTTACACTAAGTGATGGAAACTTAATTGAGACGGTCCTAATGAGGCATAAATACGGGTTAAGTGTCTGTGTCACAACACAAGTAGGCTGTAATATTGGCTGTAGCTTTTGTGCGAGTGGTTTGTTAAAGAAGGATCGAGACTTATCAAGTGGTGAAATTGTTGAGCAAATTATGAACGTCCAACTTCATTTTGATCAAGTAGGCAAGGGTGAGCGAGTGAGCCATATTGTTGTGATGGGGATTGGTGAGCCATTTGACAACTTTGATAATATGGTTGATTTCCTAGAAATTGTCAAAGATCAAAAAGGGCTTGAAATCGGTCCTAGACATATCACCGTATCAACGAGTGGTCTAGCTGACAAAATTTATGAGTTTGCTGATCTAAAACTACAAGTAAATTTAGCGATTTCCTTGCATGCTCCAAACAATGAGTTACGGACACGAATTATGAAAATAAATCGCGCAATCCCGTTAGAAAAATTAATGTCAGCGATTGACTATTATGTCGAAAAGTCGAATCGACGAATTACACTAGAATACATTTTATTAAGAGACGTGAATGACCAAAAAGAGCACGCGTTAGAGTTAGCTCAGTTGATTGGCGACAGGCGCGCATACGTGAATTTAATTCCGTATAATCCTGTTGATGAACATTCCCAGTACCAAAGAAGTGAAGAAGAGACCGTATTGGCTTTTTATGATACGTTAAAGAAAAACGGAATCAATTGCGGTATTCGTATTGAACACGGAACCGATATCGATGCTGCTTGTGGTCAATTACGAAGCAAACAAATAAAAGAAGGCCAAAGCTAAGATTGATCATTCAAAGAGGCTACTGAAATCGACAATTTTCAGTAGCCTTATCTTATTCCTTTTATGATACATTAGTTACTTTGTCAGAGGCAACGACCATGATATCCTTAAAGTGAAATATAGGTAATTTAAAAGGGGGTAGAGGATGAAGGATTTACGTAGTGCAGCAAATAAGAAATTATATAATATATCTATGGGCTTTATCATAGTCTTTATGCTTTTAGGGTTAGTTGTTGTATTTTTGCGGTCTGATGTGATAGGGTGGGGTTTTTATGTCCAAGTTCTTCTTGTGATTGTCTTATCAACTTTATTGTTGCTCTATCCGAAGAAAGAGACAAACTATATGAAAACTTTTATCATTGTCGTTACGATGTTCTATTTTTATACGCTGTTTATAATGTATCCAGAAACGTCGTCTACCTTGCTATTAATCTGTTTAATTCCTGGTGTATCTATCTTATTCTTTCTACCAAAATTATTTTATTTATCCCTAATCATAAACGGACTATTGATGACTTTCATTTTTAGTTACATATTTTTTAGTGATCATGGCAAGAATTATCCACATATTTATGATGATTTAATAGGGAATTTGATTAATTTCTTCGCAAGTCAAGCGTTGCTATTTCTCATTTTTTATTTAACGTATACAAGGATGCGGAAACAACAGTTATATTATCAACAAATCCAACAGGCTGAGCGCTTTAAAACAACCGGACAGTTAGCTGCCGCTGTAGCTCATGAAATAAGAAATCCTATTACTGTTGTAAAAGGATTTGTCCAACTTTACAAGGAAGATCAATCGATACCGAAACAAACAAAAGAACATTTTTCTCTAATGTTAGACGAATTGCATACAGCTGAATTGGTTATTTCAGACTTTTTGTCCATTGCTAAGACGAAAGAACAGGGCGAAGTGAACATAATTAACGTCAGTAATTGCCTACATAGTGTCGTTGAGCTAATTTATTCGTATGCCTTACTCCATAATGTGAAAATTAAAGTAGATGTAGAAGAGGGCTGTTATATTTCATGCAGTTTAATGGAAATGAAACAACTCTTCATTAATTTACTGAAAAATGCAATTGAGGCTTCACCTTTTGGTGGAACACTTCTACTAGAGGCCCGAATGAAGAATCGTTTCGTTGAAGTGAACGTGATTGACTCTGGAAATGGCATGACAGCTGAAGAATTAAAGCAAATTGGAACACCATTTTACTCATTAAAAAGCAAAGGAACTGGGTTAGGTCTTACGATTTGTTTTAATATCGCTCATAAATACAATGGAACCATTCATTTTACAAGTGAACTTGGCAAAGGAACGAAAGTAAAACTTCAATTTCCTGCTAAAAAAGATCAAAATGAGAATTCTCATGTTTGTGATTAGGAGGCGACTCATAACAAGCCTAGTACGAACTTGAATGATCATGCCTTAAGTATGGTCCGATCCTTCAGGTTCGTACTATTTTTCAATTGTTAACGGCAATTGAATGGTAATTTCCGTGCCTTTATTTAGTTCACTTTGAATGGATATGTTTCCACCTGAGCCTTCAATGATTCGTTTACAAACAGGCAACCCTAGTCCAGTTCCATCCGTTTTTGACGTGTAAAATGGAGTGAATACTTGCTTTATTACGTCTTTAGACATGCCTGACCCGCTATCCTTCACTTTAATGAAACAGATATTGTTATGATTCTCGAGTAATATTGTCAGTTTGCCTCCATTATCCATGGATTCGAGTGAGTTTTTTACTAAATTTAAGATGACTTGTTTGATATGATCTTTTACACACGAAATTGGCAATTCATTTGTTGTTGAGTGAAACAATATTTCTACATTTTTGTAATTAGCTTCCGATTCCATAATTGGTAGAATTTCTTCAACGATATCGTTTGCGTTATAGGTAGTTATTTCCTGGGCAGTTGGTTTTCCTAACAATAACAATTCGCTAACGATCGAATTAATCCGATTTACTTCATCTAAAATAACCGTAAAATAGAACTGTTCTTTTTCTCCTTTATGCTTCTCACTTAGTAGTTGAACTAACCCTTTAATCCCAGTTAATGGGTTTCTTATCTCATGGGCTGTACTAGCTGCTAAATTTTCAACGAGTCTCATCTTTTGCATTTCGTTCTGTTCTTTTTCTTGTTTGATATGGCGCTGTAAAAGGAAATATTGAATGAATAAAAAAATAATATGAGAGACAATAAGCGATACCGCTAAATAAGAAAGAAAGGTTTTGCTGTATAAATTACTTTCTAATGGCGATAGATGAGCTGTAACAGTCCAAGGCAGTCTATCAACGTCAATACTAGAGGTGATTGTGTTCGTTCGAGCAGTGTTTGGTCTCGTATGTATTAGACTCATTCCTTTAGAATCAGTAACAGTAATATTTTCATCTTTTAAGCTTTGTTCGATGACTATTTGCAAATGATCCAATCGTAGGCTAGCGATAAGCAACCCTTCGATGTCGTCATTATAGATTGCTGGAGTTGCAATTGTAATAATGTTACGTCCAGTAACTCTTCCTATATGAGCATCAGAAATAGCTGTCTTGCCTGTCTGGAGAGCAGCTTGAAAATAATCCCTATCGAAGATGTTAACGGGAGAAGAGAGCTCATTAGATCCTATTATTAAATCTCCTTCAGGATTAGCCCAGTAAAAACCAGAAAAACGAATATCTTTTTCTTGTGTTGTAAGTAAAATATGCTCAAAACGGTTGAGTTCCTTTCGCTGAATTTGAATAAACGTAGCTAACATTTCAAGGCGTCCTATTGTTTCTCCAATAAATTGATCAATTTGATTTGCATGAAAAGTAGCAAACCATTGAGCTTTATGTGTATATTCTTGTTTAATTTTTTTTGTTTGTTGTTCGGTCAATAGATAACTGAAGACAATGGCTGGTAAAAGAGTAATAAATATATATAGTAGTAGATTTCGTTTGGAAAATAGTGATTTTAGTGATGGAAGGCTCATAGTAAGTGCTCCTTTGTTGTTGTAATTTGTTACGAAGTAAGCCTTTGCTAGATTATACCACTGTCAATTCTTTCTTTAAATAAAAAGATGGGGTTAGTCGGAAATAGTACAGTTTCAAAAATCTACGCTATTTATAAATAAATGAAGAAACATAATGGATTGGACAGGTGTAACAGATAAGAGCTAGGAAGGGGAGAGGGAGTAAAGTAGAGATTCTAGTAATGTGTACAATTATGTATAAAAGTATACAAAAAGAATACAACACGTATACATTATCGTGTGCTTGTATACAATCTAGTATACTTATTGTTTTATAGGTATGTTTACAATTATGTATACAAGTTTACGGTATTGTGTTCTTGTATACATAATTGTGTGCAACTGTGGATTGTTTATAAATCTTCTGTTCTAGTTTACTATTTAAGTAGTCGTAAAATTCAGCACTAAAGCCGATTGTTTTGAGTGAATAGCTATGGTTTTCATGTGAGTAAATCTAAAGTTGCAGCTGTAGGAAATGACTCTATTAAGCGTTATTTTGGATAAAAGAATAGGAGCTAAACATTCCAGAAGTCATTGCGAGGTACAGAAGAAGATCAGTTATTGGCGAAAACTTTTAGAAGGAATTCATATCCTCCCCTACTCTATGGGTAGGTATAAAAGAAAAAAATTCTGAACTGATTGTTTTCCGTTGGCGTTCCATAAGCTATGACGTCACTAGGAAGTTGTTTAATGATGCTTGAGGTAAGCATCCCACTATGTTCGGTCTCGTTTTATATAGAGTTGATCACTGTAGTTATTATTTCTATTGCCATGTCCCCTTTATGATTAACCTAATAAAAAACAGAAAACCCTCTATCCTTTTCCGCGGTCGAAAGAAAATACTTCGAAATTGTTTTTCGTTGAATCTGAATGAATGTCGCAAGGTCTTCAAGATGTTTAATCGTTTTCTTAATTAAGTTACCAATTGGTTTGCGTGTAAAGTGACGTACCACGGGGTTTTATTTGTATAATCTCGAGCTGATTTTTTCACTTGCTGAACAGTCAACAAATAGGCGAAAAGTAATGCTAGAGTAAGAGGAAGAGTTATAAGGATATCGATAAGAAGATTTCGTTTGGAGAATAATCATTTAAGCGATAAAAACTCATGATGAGTACTTCTTTACATGTTGCAAATTAAGGAGGTTAAGCATTGTTTGAATAGAACATTGACGAGTAGCCAATCAAACAAAAAAGAGAAATCGTTTTAAGTTTTTATGCTGATTGGCATGTATGAGAGATTTATATGTTGAGAACGAGTGTAAGAGATGGAGGGAATAGTATGATATTTTACATGTATACAATTTTGTAAACAAGAATACAAAAAGAGTACATAATGTATACAAAATTGTATTCTTGTAAACAAAACTGTATATACGTTGGTTTATCAACTTGTAAACAATTTTGTAAACAAGTAAACGCGTTTGTGTGCATGTATTCTTGATTGTGCGCAACTTTAGAATCATTGACGAATTTACTAACCTACTATACTATTTAAGTAGTGGTAAAATTTAGTTGTAAAACCAATAAATTTTAGCGAAAGGTATGATTATTATATGAGTAAATCTAGAATTGCGGCTATTGATGTAGGAAATGATTCTGTTAAAGCGTTGTTTGGAAAAGCTGATTATGAACTTAACATTCCAAATGTGATTGCAAGAGATACAGAGGATAGACCGGTTATTGGCATAGAAGAATTAAATGATAAAGATCCATTAGAAGGAATTCATATTCGAATCCACTCCCCTGCCCTAAAGGATAACAATGCAATTTACCGTGTTGGAAACTTAGCAACAAAGAGTGACAATGCGGCTGAGTTGGATCCAGGTAGTAGCAAGTCTGAAGAAGATCAAACGTTAGTTATGTTATTTGCATCGTTAGCATTAGATGCAGTAAGAGACGAAAATAAGGATCTGTTTAAAAAGACGAACAATGTGATTGATGCGAACTATACACTTGGGACAGGCCTTCCTCTTCGTGAAGTAAAAGAAGGAAAGGATGTAGGTTACCGTTCACGTTTAGTGAGTTCAGTCCATCAGGTTGAATTTTTAGTGACGCCTAAATACCAAGGAATTAAGGTGAATATTAAGTTTGATCAAATGAAAATATATCCAGAGGGATTTGCTGCCTATATTAACTTAGTGATGGATAAAAATTTAAATATCATTAATCGTGATTTAGTAGATAAGAGAATTTTAATCCAGGATATCGGTGGATTATCTACGGATATCGCAGTCATCAAAAATCGCAATGTCGATGATGATAAAGCGCAAGGCTTTAATCTGGGAGTTTCTGAATCACTAGAGGCAATCCGTGAAGAGATTAGAACGAAGCACGGTGTTGAATTAGACAGTCGTAGAGATGTTGTTGAAATTATTACGAAAAAACATGATCGTAACCATATTATGGTAAAGGGAAGTCGTACAAGTGTCCATGATATAACAGATCGAATTCTATTAGAGTTAGCGAAGAAACAATATCGTCATTTACGCAATGTGTGGCAAAAAAATTCACAAACAGAGATTTGTTATTTTGTCGGCGGTGGCGCGATGGTCTTAAAAGATTATCTTAAAACGCTTAATAATAGTTTAGATGGCTACAATATTGGCTTTTTTGAAGATGAGAAAGAAAGCATTTGGATGATGGCGAATGCTTATTATAAGTTGATTGCTGCTTTTGATCGAAAGAATAACAAAGAAACAGAAAAAAAGGCAGTAAAAAATTAATAGGGTGATCTTATGACAAAAAAGGGGATGACTGGGATTCAGAGAGGGCAGGCGATTACATTCCGTCTCCCCTCAGATACACCTGATCATATCATCAAGCAATTACAAAAATTAAAAGAGACAGAGAGAAGAAATTTCTCAAGTAAAATTGCTGAGTTTACGATAGAGGGAGTAAGTAACTCTCTATCAAAAGAGAAAGAAACGGTTACGATTCCGCTTCCTAGATCTCTAAGTAAAGAGCAACGTAGCTGGTTAAAGCATGCTCATTCTGAAGCATTGCTTGGAAATGTTGTCTATCAACTATTAGCAGATCCTGTACGAGCAACTTCTATTTTGGCTTCGCTAACTAGTAATGCCATTGACATTGACGAAGCGCTCTATCTTCAAGAAAATGAAATGGTTCAGTCCGTTCATTTAAGAAAGTCCTCAACCGTTGTTGAGCAAGACATCGATGAGGTGAAGGATGAGATTAATGATAGTGAACCGGGTGACATGGAAGATGATTTGCTTGATTTTGATTTCGAGAAAGCGAGACAGGAGTTAGCTTCCGCAGACGATGAGAGTCAAAATGAGGATGAAGAAGAGGATGCAGAAGATTTACTTGGAGATTTCCTATCAGCTATGAATAAGTAAATTGTATGAAAGAGGTTCGATGATCAGTGTGGTGATCATCGAACCTTTATTAATGAGGGAATTTATTTATGAAAATTCTATGTTTGACACAGTTTTATTTTTGTAGAAAAAATAGCTGTTCTGGAGGTAGGTATATGTGAAGGTTTCTACTTGTGATACGCTCAATTTGACTACTCGATGTTGTAGCTTTGATGATCACGTCCCCCACTTGAACGGTTAGATGCGTGCGGTCAATTCCCATTACGATATCAATAATTTTATAATTAAATGCATTGTTAGTCTCACTCGTTTTCTCCACAAACTGAATTTCTCCAGCATGAATACCAATATAGCCAGGCTCCTTGTGTGACGGTCGCTCGGATAAGGTAAGGTGCATTCCTTTAATGGTGCAAGTTGCTTCATTATCGGTTACGTGTAACGAGTCGATTAAAAACATATTTTTGCAGCCGATGATCGTTGCAGCTGTTCGGTTTACTGGCTTTTTAAATACTTCCTTTTTCTCACCTGCTTGAACAATGGTTCCTTGATCGTATATAAGCACGTGGTCACATAACCGGTAAGCTTCTTCCATATCGTGGGTAACGAGTATAACCATACCTGAATAGTGTTGCTTAATAATCGCTAACAGTTCTTGTTCAAGAAGATGCTTTACATGATGGTCGAGGGCAGAAAAAGGCTCATCAAGCAACAACAAGGCAGGTTCTGTTATTAATGTCCGCGCTAGTGCTACGCGTTGTTGCTGGCCACCAGAAAGCTCGCTAGGATAGGAATGTTCGTACCCTTCTAGCTGTACTTTGCTAAGCATACTGGCTACTTTTTCCTTTTTCTTAGATTTTGATTCGGATGTAAGCCCGTACGCAATGTTTTGTTGAACGGTTAAATGAGGGAATAATGCATAATTTTGAAACACATAGCCAACATTGCGATCTTTCGTTTTCATATTAATCCGTTGGTTATGAAACAAAGTTTGTTCATTTAAGATTATTTCCCCATCATCTGGTGCTTGAAGACCAGCAATGCATTGAAGTGTAACACTTTTTCCGCAGCCAGACGGTCCTATAATCCCAGTAATCCCATTAGAAATGCTAAAGTCACTAGTTAATGTAAAGTGGTTTAACGTTTTTCGAATTGAAACTTTAAGCACCTAGCTACCTCCTTTTTCTATCACCTTTTTTCTCTAAACGATTGAGGATGTAGAGAACTCCGATGGAAACAGTTGTCATAATGAGTACAAGAATATTTGCTAATTCGCGGTTGCCGGCAAGTAATGCATCATAAATGGCAATCGGCATGGTCATTGTTTCATTTGGAATACTTCCTGCTACCATTAAGGTCGCCCCAAAATCACCAAGAGCTCTAGCAAAGGCGAGTGTAATTCCGGTAGCAACGCCCCTCCAAGCGAGTGGTAAAATGATCGAGAAGAAAATGTTGATTTCAGATCGACCTAATACTCGTGCGGCTTTCATGAAAGTCGGATCAACACTTGCAAAGGCAGACCGTGACGATTTGATTAAAAAAGGGATCGACACAATTAATGCTGCGATAACGGCGCCTGTTGGGGTAAATACAATCGTCACATTAAAAGTATCTTCTAAAAACTTGCCTAGTGTACTTTTTCTTCCTAGTAAAACAAGCAAGTAATACCCTAGAACAGTAGGGGGCAATACAATTGGAAGTGTTAATAATGTATCCAAAAAGTCAGCTAGCTTGCCATTAGATTTATTCAAATAATAGGCAATCGGAATGCCGATCAGAATGGCTAATAGAGTTGCTATTGCAGCAACTCTTAGCGATAAAAGTAACGGGAATAAATTAACATCAGCCATTAGTCGAACTCCTTTGGCACAATGAAACCGTAGCTTTCCATAATAGGCTTACCAATTGGTCCTGAAAGAAAATCGATAAATTCTCTAGAAAGCTCTTCTTGGCTTGTACGCTTCACAACCGCAATTGACTGCTCAAGTGGTTCGTGCAAATCGTCTTCAATGAGGTTGAATACAACGTCACCTTCCTTATAAAGGGATAGAGCGATAATTCCAGCCTCTACATTTCCAGTCTCAATATAGGAGAGCGTATCAGAAATGTTGCGCCCAAATACGAGCTTTTCTTCGATTTTATCCCAAATTCCAGCAGATTGCAGTGCTTGTTTTGCTGCTAGTCCATATGGTGCATGGTCTGGATTGGCGATGGCAATTTTTTTTATGTCACGGTGTAGAAGATTCTCCAACGTTGTTACGGTGTGTGAACTGCTTGGAAGAGTCGCAATGCCCACTCTGCCAAAGGCATAGGTAGTTTGTGAATCAGCAAAAATAAACTCTTTTTCACGTAAGTTATCGACAAATGAAATATTTGCCGCAGCGAACACATCAAAAGGAGCACCGTTTTCAATTTGATCAGCTAGTTGACCTGTAGAACCAAATGAAAATGTAAGAGTAGACCCAGTTTCTTCTTCAAATAAAGGTCCTATTTCTGTAAAAGCTAATGTTAAATCAGAGGCAGCAGCAACCAATAGCTCTTGTTCACTTTCAGCTTGGCCATTGTTGCCACAAGCGCTTAATGTAAAAAGAATCAACGTACTACTAAGTAAAAGGTGATAGAAATAAATGTGTCTCATTATCATGCGCTCCCTTGATTCTATGTATAAAATCCATTATATCGACAATGGGTGAAGGGAACAACGAATAATGTCCGGGAGGCGTAAAGGGAGCATAACTTTTCTGAGAAATTTTCTGTCTATTGAAAGGGAGGGAGTGACTCGCGTTAGCTGACTAACAAGGGTCAGACCCCGAATAGATCGTGCAAATACGAGGGATCAATCTTTTACGAAAGTCTCGATTATTGCTTTTAGGGGTCAGACCGTTAAAATTAGCAGCGAAATTTATTCAAACGTCTGTTTTGAAACTTCAGTGAATGCTTGTTTATCTTGTTCGAATTGCTCACGTACTAATTCAATAGCTGCTTGGTTATCGCTATCAGCTGCATTTGATATAGCATGTTCAGCTGTTTCGATTGAATTTCTTGCTTGCTCGATTGCTTGTTTGCTTGGGTGTGACTGTGCTTGATGGATGGCGTTTTGAGCATGCTCAACCGCTTGCTGTGCTTGGAATATCTGATTTTGTGTTTGTAAGCTTGTAATATTATTTTTCAAAATGCATCCCTCCTGTTACTAATGTGCTATACAGAGGCGGTTAATATGCATGAAAACATCGGTTCAAAGTTATAAACTAATTTCTGTTAACTGCTCTAGTTTGATACAACAGCTTCGTTAGCAGCTTTTTTTGAAATACAAATTTACTTTATATAATAGAAGCAACGTGATAATAACTTAAATGTCAGAAATGAAATCGGAGTAACAAGAACAGATAGAATAATCAGTAACAAATAAGCAAGCATATCTCCTTTTAATAAAAGAGGAAAGAGGCAAGCGTGCCTGCACCTTTTAAATTAAATGTGGATACCATGACGGTCTAATGCGGCAGCTTCTAAGATCGAAATGCCTTGTTCTTCTGCAAAGGCAGTGAGCTTGTCCGAAACGATTGGAGCAAAGTCTGCAGGTGGGGCAGCGTGATTCATGGCGCGTTGGCGTGCAGCATTTCTTCTCGCAAATGGCCCCCAAATTGCAAAAGTAAGACCAGGATTTTGTATGTTGACAAACAATGTATTTCCATCTGGTGAAAAAACGGGCCCAGCAAATTCTTCTCCGTTTAGTCGATTGTAAGCAAATGGATACACATTTCCTTCAGGTGTTAACCCAATAATGCGGTCTGGTCCAGAACCATCCTCGGCAATCCAAAGGTCACCCCAAGGAGTAATCGTAATATTATCAGGAGCTCGTAAATCATTGGCGCTAGAAGACTCATAAAAAAGCTCTAATGTATTTGTAGCTGGATAGTAACGATAGACGCGCCCGTGTCTTCCTTCACCAGCACTTGTATCATCAAACCAAAACGTTCCAGCAGAAAACCAAGCTCCCTCTAAACGGCTGAAGCGAATGCAGTTAAGATCTCTAGCATCTTCTTTTGCACGCTCCGGATTGACTTCTTTCCAAACGATTCCAACTTTTTGTCCAGATGAAAACTGAGTAGCCTGGTTAGAAGGAAGCTCGTCAAATGCAGCAGCTTCGAGAATCCCCCCTTTTTGCAGGGAACCAAGCGTTTGACTACGGTCATGTGGAGTAAATCGATAGAAAAAGCTTGGACTATTATCTTCTGTCAAATACCAAATTCCAGTTGCCGGATCAACCGCACAGGCTTCATGAGAGAAATAGCCCATATCTCGAATCGGTGTTTTGGACATGTCATTTTCAGGGTTATCTGGATTAACTTCGAAGACAAACCCGTGACCTAATTCACGTGTTTCTTCACAAGTTAACCAAGTGCCCCATGTAGAAGGACCGCCAGCGCAGTTACGAATATTTCCTGAGTTTGTAACATACTCATCAACGACTTCATGATTAGTCGTTACAACAAGAGCCGTTGTACCACCCGCAGCTCCTTTGCTCCATGGGTTTTTTCCATTTACAGGGTATTGATGATTTGTACCAATCTCATGGTTTCGAACAAGAATTGTCGTGTTTTTAGGTCCTTGGAATGCTGCCATACCATCCATTACGCCAGGGATCAAATCACCATTAGACATCTTGTCACCTGATTTTGAAATGATTTTGTACTGAAAACCTTTGGGAAGATCTAATATTCCATTTGGATCTTCAACTAATGGTCCATATCCGCTAAACCCACTCGTTGGATTTTCTGATGTGAAGGCTGCTTTGCTTGAACCTCCTAGTGAAAATACCCCTGTTGTTCCAAGTGTCAATGCTAATGTGCTCATTCCACCAATCTTTAAAAACTCTCTTCTGTTTAATCCTTCCTGACTAGGTTTCATCAACGACTCCTCCATATATGTTTTTTTGAGGCTGCATTCGTGTAGTGATATCTAGTGAAAAAGGTAACAAATGAAAGTTATGGTAGCATTAATCTAGTGTAAGCACTGTGTAAATTGGGAAAAACAGTTAGAAAGATGTGTTCTTTTTTATAATAGGAAAGAAAAATAAAACAAATCCTAGGCTAAAGTCACTTTGAATATTCATGAAGAAAAATCTTATTACAGATAGAAGGAAATAAGTCTATGCCTTTGGTATTAGCGAACAGTTATGCAAGATAAAAAATGTAAATATTTTATTAGAAATTTGCTAAGAAAAAGCAAGAGGAAAAGCCAGCCAAAATACGAAATAGTCAGAAATCATTGGTTATTTTATTAGAATTCTGTTAGAATAAAATGCAATGCGACTACATATAGGGACGTTAGGTGACCAAGAGGGATAAAATAAGTCCCGTATTGTTCTGTTATACTAAAGAGTAATGGAGCAAGTAGTATTAAATAGGGGGATATAAAATGATCAATGTAGCAGATAATAGCTCTCTTTTGCGAAATGATGTGAAGAAGCTAGGAAACATTTTAGGAGAGATACTTGTTCATCATGGTGGTATCTCACTATTTAACAAAGTTGAGACAATAAGAGAGATGACGAAAAAGTTAAGGAAAGATTATAACGAGGAAGAGTATAAAAAATTAAAAGAAGAAATTAGCACGTTAAAGCCTCCTGTACGGCAACAGGTTATTCGCGCTTTTTCTATTTACTTTCACCTTGTTAATATTGCTGAACAAAACCATCGTATTCGTCGTAGACGTCAATATCAAATGCAGGACGATGGAGTTGTACAACCTGTATCACTTGAAAGTGCGGTTGTTTCGATTAAGGAAAACAACTTTTCTGATGAAGTGATTCAAAAAGTATTAAATGACTTGTCCATTGAATTAATTATTACAGCTCATCCAACCGAAGCGACGAAGCGGACTGTACTTGAAATTCAAAAACGCATTTCAACGATTCTTCAACAATTTGATAATCCGTTGTTAACGAAAAAAGAACGAAGGACGTTAGAAGAAAGTTTATTTAATGAAGTAACAGCACTTTGGCAAACGGATGAATTACGCCAACGGAAACCAACGGTCTTGGATGAAGTGAAAAATGGACTATATTATTTTAATGAAACATTATTTGAGACATTGCCTGATATTCATCAAGAGTTAGAAGCTCAATTGGGCCATCATTTTCCAGATCACAATTGGAAAGTTCCTAACTTTTTACATTTTGGTTCTTGGATTGGTGGAGATCGTGATGGAAATCCAAACGTTACTCCTGAAATTACGTGGGAAACACTTAAGTTGCAGCGCCAAGTAGCTTTGAAAAAATATGAAGAATCAATTATTGATTTAATGAAGCGATTTAGCCAAACAACAACACGAGTCACCTTAAGCGAACAATTAATTGCCTCGGTTGAAAAAGATGAAAATCTTTATATGGATAAAGGAGAAGCTTGGCCGATTGAAGCAGAAATCTATCGCCGAAAGTTTGCCGTTATGTTAAAGCGTATCCGTAATGTGGGTGAATCTGAAGTTGGCTATAATAGTTCAGAGGAGCTTCTAGATGATTTGGTGCTTATTAGAGAAAGTGCTGAGAAACATCAGCCATCCAATCGTCAACTTAAAACGATTCGTAAGTTAGTTCGTCAAGTCGAATTATTTGGTTTTCATCTTGCTACTCTTGATATTCGTAATCATAGTGGCGAACACCAAACAGCTGTTGCCGAAATTCTAAAGGTTGTTGGCGTTACTGAAGATTATGCTTCACTTTCAGAAGAAGAAAAGATCTCAGTTCTTCGTAATGTATTAAGTGAACCAAGACCTCTTATGTTATTAGAGGAAGATTATACGAAAGAAACACAAGAGATCTTCAAAGTATTTAAAATGATCAAACAAGCACATAGGGAGTTTGGTAGTCGCTCAATTGAAGTATATCTTGTCAGTATGACGCAATCACCAAGTGACTTACTTGAAGTGCTCGTTTTGGCAAAAGAAGCTGGAATTTATCGTCTGCATGCTGATGGGAAAGTAGAGAGTGGTTTACATGTCGCACCACTTCTTGAAACGATTGATGATTTAGTTGCTGGTCCAAGCATTATGAAGACGTTATTTGAAATGGACGTCTACCGTAACCATATTAGTGAACGTGGAAACCATCAAGAAATCATGTTAGGCTATTCTGATGGAAGCAAAGACGGTGGAACGTTAACAGCAAACTGGAAGTTATTTAAAGCACAACAAGAAATTCATGATATGGCTCGAGAGTTTAAAATTCGTCTAAAGTTCTTCCATGGCCGTGGTGGTTCACTAGGACGTGGAGGCGGTCCGTTAAATCGCAGCATTCTATCGCAGCCTGCTGAAACATTAGGCGATGGTGTTAAAATAACCGAGCAAGGCGAAGTCTTATCTTCTCGCTATCTTCTTGAGGATATTGCTTATCGGAACTTGGAACAGGCCGCATCAGCTTTACTTGAGGCTTGTGCAAAATCAACAAAGAACCCAATACAAGGTCATTCCAGAGAAAAATCTTGGGAAGAGACGATGGAGGAAATTTCAAAGCATTCATTAAAGAAATATCAATCACTTGTATTTGGGGATAAAGATTTCTTAACGTACTTTAATCAAGCAACGCCTCTTAAGGAATTAGGTGCATTAAATATTGGATCTCGTCCTATGAGCCGTAAAGGTAGTCAACGTTTCGAAGATTTACGAGCGATTCCGTGGGTATTTGCTTGGACACAATCAAGACAAATGATCCCTGCCTGGTATGCAGCTGGTACTGGCTTACAGACGTTTGCCGCTCAAGGTGAGGACAATCTTACTATCCTCCAAGATATGTATCGTGAGTGGCCATTCTTCCAAGCAACGATTAATAATTTGCAGATGGCTTTATTAAAAGCAGATTTAGCTACAGCAAAAGAGTATATCCACTTAGTTGAGGATAAGGCAATTGGTGAACGAATTTTCCATGATATATCAGATGAGTACAAACGTACTGAGGAAATTCTTTTGCGTATTACAGGCAATCAAAAACTGCTTGATAATACACCAAATATTCAAGAGTCGGTTCAAAGACGTAATCCATATGTTGACCCACTCAATTTCCTACAAGTTGATCTTATTCAGAAAATGCGTGAATCAGATGAGCAATCTGAAGAATTACTAACGGAAGTTTTGCTGACAATTAGCGGAGTAGCTGCAGGATTAGTGAATACAGGTTGATCAATAATAAAGATAATCCACTACGATTTGATCGTAGTGGATTTCTTTTTAGAGTAATATTATTTGACACTCGAATTTGTTCCACGTGAAACATTATTTGATTATTCTGTCAAATGAGACGTGTAGTGAACAGATTACTGAAGTTCTTTTAATTCTTGTAATCTCTCTACTAGCTTATTAAAAAGTTGCTTATCATTTTGATCGAGCGCTTCATCTATTTGCTGTCTAACTTTGTTTATTTCTTGATCCACAAGTGACTTTTCAATGATAAGCTTTGTTTCTTTTTCGTATTCTTTAAACTGTTTGTATCTTACAAAGTAATTGGTTTCTGATTCGACGAGTTGCAGGTAGCGGTGATTGGATTGCTTCCCATAAAAATGAAGCTTTAAATTTAATTTGTCAGAAGGGTTGCTCATAAGGTCACCAAGGGCTTTTGATACGTCTTCCGTTGTACGCTTTTGATTGTAATAAACAAACCCTGGTTTATCAGACTGCATACTTGAAATAAGAATCGTTCGTTCTTTTTTGGGAACAGTCTCAACAATGGATAGGTTCTCCAAAATATGATGGTTGTTGATGATATACTCAAGTAACATTCGCGCATCCTTATGTTTAAGTTGATACTGTTGTAAAAACCATTTTAGGAAACTACTTTTTTC
Source organism: Halalkalibacter kiskunsagensis (assembly GCF_037027555.1). Lineage (NCBI taxonomy): Bacteria > Bacillati > Bacillota > Bacilli > Caryophanales > Bacillaceae > Halalkalibacter > Halalkalibacter kiskunsagensis. The sequence continues at coordinate 54,990 of NZ_JAXBLX010000019.1, forward strand.
ACTTGTTGAAACCCAGTTTTTCATTTAATACCACCCTAATTTATCTGCTTTCTTCAAGCATAACATGATATACATATATTTCAATTATAACGTTCGTAGCTTGCGAGTGAAAAATAACAAGATGTGTTGTTTTTGAATATAGTAACGATGATACGAGGTACTAAATAAGGGGGAAGGTATGTGATCATCAAAAAGGCAACAAAAGAAGAGCAACAATATATTCAAAGCTGTGCACCGATTGTTCAGCAGGAAGCTACGGTAGGCTATACGAGTGGAAACAAGCTAATGATTACGGATGAAGTTCATTTCTTTTATAATACTGAGTACTTCTCCTTAGAAGATCATGGATTGCTTTGTGGATGGATTCTAGTAGGGGAAACGCGAACGCCAGCAGAACCTGATCCAATAGCGATGATTTTAGAATTATATGTGTTGCCACAATACCGTAAGAAAGGTTTTGGTTATATATTAATGAATTATGCAATGGATTTATTTCGGCATAGAAAGTTTAAGAAAGTCCAATTGAATGTATTTGCAGGCAATAAAGCGAAACTACTATATGAGAATTTAGGCTTTAAAGAAGTATCATCTTTAATGGAAAGACCATTATAGTGAAGTTGACTCAAAACCAAAGGGGATGAGCCTTAATGAACAATAGTAAGACAAATCTTTATATATTGTCTTTGGTGCCAGCCCCTTTGAGGCAGCTTTTTAATAAAAGTCATTTGAAGATTTTCTATGTTATAGCTGAATTGTTTGCAGCTAAAATCTAACCAAAATAAAGTAGGAAATTAGCATGAAGATAGGATTTGAGAACGGTCGTTTTTTGTTATATGATGAATGGTACATTCTTAAAAAATTATTGGAAAAAGAGAGATGGAAACTATGTACCCAAAAGATTTAGGTTTTAAAATGCCAGCTGAATGGACAACCCATCAGCGTACTTTTATTTCTTGGCCTGTTCAGGATTCAATGGTATACCCGAATGATTATGAGAAAGTCTTTGATGGGTATGTCGAGCTTGTTCGTGCAATGGTTGAATTCGAGCCTGTAACGATTATTGCTAATCCTAATGATATTGATAAACTAATTGAACTATTTTCCAGTGAGCGAGTAGAGTTTCTTGAAATCGAGCACAATGATGCATGGCTACGCGACAATGGTCCAACTTTCCTACGGGATGATGAGGGCAATATTGCCGCAATCAATTGGGTTTTTAATGCTTGGGGCCAAAAGTATAGCCCATGGGATTTGGATGATCAAGTAGCTCCAAAAATTCTTGAGCATTTTGGTATTAAACGGTTTGATGCACAAATTGTGATGGAGGGCGGTTCTTTTCATGTTGACGGCGAAGGTACATTGCTTACAACTGAAGAGTGTTTGCTTAACCCAAATCGCAATCCAGATTTAACAAAAGAGTTAATTGAACAATATTTAAAAGATTATTTGCATGTGGAGAAAATCATTTGGTTGAAAAATGGTTTGAGTGGGGATGAGACGGATGGTCACGTTGATAATGTCGCTTGTTTTGCTTCCCCAGGAAAGGTCATTATGCAAGTGTGTAACGATCCAAGTGACGACAACTACGAAATCACTAAAGAAAACATGGAGATTTTACGCAACACAACAGATGCCGAAGGCAGGCAGCTTGAAGTGATTGAGATCGAACAACCACCAAAAGCTCACTTTGAAGAAAGTCGTTTGACGCTAAGCTATCTCAACTTTTACTTTGTAAATGGGGGAATTATTTTACCGGTATTTGGCGGAGCTGCTGCAAAAACGGATCAAAAAGCGATCGATGTGTTACAACAAACGTTTCCGGATCGAACGATTAAAACGATCGATGGAATGGCAATTATCAAAGAGGGCGGAAATGTCCACTGTACAACGCAGCAAATGATTGCGTCTAATTAAGCGAAAAAGAGGTGAGTCAGATGAGAAAGGTAAAAGTAGCAGCAACTCAGATGAGTTGTTCAAATAACATTGAAGAAAACATTAGCAAAGCAGATAAACTTGTACGCGAAGCCGCCAGTCAAGGGGCACAAATTATTCAAATTCAAGAGCTGTTTGAAACACCTTATTTTTGCCAAAAAGAAAAATCAGATTATTATGCGTATGCAACCGAAGTAGAGAAGAACAAAGCGATTCTGCATTTTAAAAAGATTGCGAAAGAGCTTGAAGTTGTTTTGCCGATTAGTTTCTATGAAAAGAAGAACAATGCTAGATATAACTCTCTTGCTGTCATTGACGCTGATGGAGAAGTACTTGGCGTTTATCGTAAAAGTCATATCCCAGACGGACCAGGTTATGAGGAGAAATTCTATTTCAATCCAGGCGACACCGGGTTTAAAGTATGGGATACCCGTTATGGGAAAATTGGAATAGGGGTTTGCTGGGATCAGTGGTACCCAGAAGCGGCTAGATGTATGGCGTTAATGGGCGCAGAAATCTTGTTCTATCCTACCGCAATTGGCTCAGAGCCACATGATGACACGATTGATTCGAAAGACCACTGGCAAACGGTTATGCTAGGACATGCAGCCGCAAATTTAGTACCGGTAGTTGCATCAAACAGAGTTGGAGTCGAAGAAGATGATGATTTTAAAATCACATTCTACGGGTCATCCTTTATTGCAGGACCTCAAGGAAATAAAGTAGTCGAGGCAGGCCGTACCGAAGAAACAGTTCTAGTTGCTGAATTTGACCTTGATGCATTAGACATTCAACGAATCGAGTGGGGGATCTTCCGAGATAGAAGACCAGACTTGTACAAAGTTATTACATCTTACGACGGGGAAACGCTCATTTAACGTTATGTCGGTTTCTTTCAAATGAAGGCTGTCTTATAGGGTATGACGACCCTTAAGGCAGCCTTTACTTTGGAGGAGAGGTATGTTTCCCCTTCAGCTCACGGCGAAGCGAGATGCTATGCATGAGTTTAAGAATCGGTCGTCCGACTAAAAATGTGCTTCCGAGTAAATAACAGATGTTTCCGTATGGTTCGGTAGCGGGGAAGAAATTAAGACAGCTTCCAGTAATAAATAACAGCCCAATTAATAAGTCGTTGATTACCTTGATCACTCTGTATCTCTTATGAAAAAGTAGACGGAAACGACCTATTTTCATATCAAAATAATCCTCACGACTATTTATAATAGGCATAAAACCCCTCCTTGGAAACACTTTTACAGGTGAACTTTACCCATTTTAAGGAAAGAGTAAACTCGAGTGGGATCCCAATAACAAAGAGAGTGGAATGAAATCCTGTTATCAAGTAAAGAAATAGTATTTTTAGCAGAGGAAAGAACACAAGATTCGTTATTTAATTAAATGACTGGCTTATAGAAATTCTTGAGGAAGGAAATAAGAAAAAATATTTCTTGTGGGGTTTTACCCAAACAAAAAAATGCACCCGATTATTTGGATGCATACTTAATTATTCCGTGTAAATAAACAGAGTAGTCTCTTTGTACATATTCCCTTAATTTAATTCTTTCTTCTGCTACTAATACTCCAACCAATTCTTCAATCTTTTTTTCATTTTCTTTTGTAGTAGGAATTTCTAATGAAAAAAAATTCCCTCGACTACCGTTTAAAAGTTTTTTTAATAATTCACCTTTAGTCATTTGGGTCATCCCCTTTATATGTTCTATTCGACATAAAGGCGACTCTTTCCTTTAATTAACTTATATATTGTTTCAAGTTTTATCGATTTTTCCGTGTACTAATTATAAGTAGTGAACAGCGGATGGGTTAGCTTTCTTTAATAGCTTTTTTTATATGAACTTTCAACCATTCTCATCATATCGCGCCCTGATGTCTTATCCGTTTCATGGTAACCTTCTTCATCACGCAAACTCAAGTACCAGTTGCTTTTTTCATCTTCATTTAACTTATATAACTTATTGGTAAAAACATTTGTGTATAAATCACCATTTTTTAGCCTCATACGATCGCCCCCTCTATTGTGTATAAACTGTAGTATGCCCAAGATATTGCCATGGAGCCATTGGATCGAAAAGATTTGAATATACAGTAGAGAGGCATGAGAACCGTAGTAGGGAAGCTGGAACGACCTAGCCATTAAAATAGCCATTGCAGGGTGCTTTTTTGGTGGAGAAGGAAGATAAAAGGCAAAGAAAAGAGCTTAGAATGGACTCTAAGCTCTTTTTAACATGTGAATTGTCTTGTTATTCTACAACTAAATCTTCAATTGAATCAATGTCCATGTATGTTGGAACAACTAATCCAAGTGTCGTACCATGTAGGTTTGAACCTAAATCGTCAAAATCACCTTCATATTGTGCATAATAGTCTGCATGTGTTGTTGGCAACCAAGCACCAACTGCTGCGTCACCACTAGCTGTAGCAATACCCGCCCACATTGGACCAGCATCAACTTGAGTAAGAGTAACATCATAACCAATTGTTTCTAAAACGTGTCCGGCAGTGTAAGTACTTGCAATGACATCGTCCCATGCAACGTAAAGCAATGTAATGTCGTCACCTTCAACTGAATCAACGCCTTCTGTCCAAGTAGCAACGAGATCTTCATTTTCACTTACCCATTGCTCGGCAGCTTCGTCTGGATTTGCACCATCGTTAATAAGGGCCATAACCTCTTCAATATGCTCTGGCTCCCAGTTAAACTGATCTAACAGTTGATAAGCATTTGGGTGGTCCTCATTTAAGCCTAAACGAGCAATGGTATGAACGTCTTCAGCACCACCGTAAAGGTTTAAAGGATCTTCTAAATATTTTAAATCAAAATCAGAAAACTTCCAATGTGGGCCCCAGCCTGTAACGATAATAGGCTCTTCGTTTTCATACGCACTTGCTAGAGCAGCAGCCATTGCAGCGCCTGAGCTTTCAACAACTGTCCAGTCATCTTCAAGTCCATACTCAGGTAATACTTCGTTGATTGTGATATTCATTAAACCAGCACCTGGGTCAATTCCGACAATTGTATAGTCGACTTGTTCCCCGACTGGAGTCGCGTCTGTTTCCTCAGCTGGTGCTTCTTCTGTACCTTCTGCTTCGTCAGCTGGTGTTTCTTCAGCTACGTCTTCTGCGCCACAAGCTGCTAGACCTAATGCTAGTACAGATGCAGATGTGAAACCTAATAATTTTTTCAACATTAATGTGTTCCCCCTTGTTTTTTCTTACCTATATTTTGAGTGATTCGGTCTAAGATGATCGCAATGATCACAATGGCCAAACCAGCTTCAAACCCAACTCCAGTTTTAATTTGTGTAACAGCACGATACACTTCTGTACCAAGCCCAGGCGCACCAACCATCGCAGCAATAACAACCATAGAGAGAGCTAACATGATGCTTTGGTTAATGCCTGCCATAATCGTTGGCATGGCAAGAGGCAATTGAACTTTCAGTAAACGTTGCTTCGTTGTTGAACCAAATGCATTGGTTGCTTCAATTAAATCAGATGGTACTTGCTGAATACCAAGGATTGTTAACCTAATCGTCGGTGGCATTGCAAAAATAACAGATGCGACCACTCCTGGAACAACGCCAATATTAAAGAAAAAGATAGCTGGAATTAAATAGACAAATGCTGGCATCGTCTGCATAAGGTCTAAAATGGGTGTAACAATTTGCCTAACGACAACTTTTTGAGAGGCCCAAATTCCAATGGGGATCCCAATGATAATTGTAACGACAACTGCTGTAAGGACAAGAGCAAGCGTTTGAAGCATATGCTCCCAATAACCAAGATTCCAAATAAGCAATAAACCGATGACAGAAAATAATGCCATTCTCCATTTGCTTGTTTTCCATGCGATAAACCCTATTAATAAAATAAATAGAATCGGAGGGAAGAGGATGAGTAGCCATTCAATTCCATCTACGACACCGCCTAAGATCGTACTTATAAACTTAAAAAATCCACTTAAGTTACTTGTAAGCCAGGAAACAAAATTATCAATAATGTCGGCTAAAGGGAGTCTTGGGATGAAATCGGCCATTTAGTTCACCTCCCTGGATGAAGCACTCGTTAATGTATTAATGTGCTCCTCATTTCCTGCAAGAGCACCTATTACGGAGCCACGAACGAGAATTCCTTTAAGTCGTTTCTTCTCATTAATCACAGCAACTGGTACCGTAGCACTAGAAACTTTCTCAAATAGATCCGTAAGCAATGTATCTGGGTTAACTGTTGTTAAGTCTGTAACCATCACGTCTGTAAGTGCCTTGTTCTGTTCAATTGCTTCTTTGGCATCACTGGCAGAAATGGCGCCTAGCAGTGTTTTTTTTTTATCTACGACATAGATAGAGGAAATTCCTAATTCCTTCATTAATTTCAAAGCAACTCGAGGACCTTTATCAACTTGAACTGATTCAGCTCGCTTCATGACATGATGAGCTGTCAGCACTTTTGAAAGGTCAACATCTTCAACGAAACGTTCAACATATTGATTGGATGGGTTCATTAAAATTTCTTCTGGCGTGCCAATTTGAACGATGTTCCCATCTTTCATTAATGCAATTCGGTCGCCAATTCGTAATGCTTCATCCAAATCATGAGTGATGAATACGATTGTCTTCTCAACTGAAGACTGTAAATCTAATAGTTCATCTTGCATATCTTTTCGAATAAGTGGGTCAAGCGCACTAAATGCCTCATCCATTAGTAGGACATCTGGGTTGTTAGCAAGTGCTCTTGCTAAACCAACACGTTGTTGCATTCCACCACTTAATTGACTAGGGTATTGATTCTCATAGCCCTTTAATCCAACTAATTCAAGAGATTCAAAGGCCTGCTTTGTTCGTTCCTGCTTTGGTACACCTTGGATTTCTAATCCGTATTCGGTATTTTCAAGAACAGTATAATGAGGCAATAATGCAAACTTCTGAAAGACCATACTAATTTTCTTTCGTCGTACATCTCGAAGCTGCTCATTTGACATTTTTACAACATCGTCCCCGTCAATTTCCACTTTTCCATTAGTCGGATCAATGAGCCGATTTAATAAGCGGACGAGTGTCGACTTTCCACTACCTGAAAGCCCCATAATGACAAAGATTTCACCGGCATGTACATCAAAACTCGCTTGATTGACTCCTACTGTACAACCAGTACTTTGTAGAATATCGGTTTTTGATTTTCCGCTTTCAAGCTGCTGCATGGCTTGTTTGACGTTTTTTCCAAAGATCTTCGTTACACGATCTACCTTAATTTTTACATGTTTTTTTTCTTCCATTTTTCCACCTCTTTTATTACCACTGCTATATTATATAGATCGATTAGCCCTAGATACAAAGGGCAGAATAGGGCAAATATACCATGTTTAGTTCGTACAGTTTAAACTGTACGAACTAAACGGTCTACGCACGTACAAATCCTCTTCGATGCTCTTTATTCCTTCTTTTTGCCAATTTCAACTTTTGATTTGCGTATGGTAGTCTATTAGTAAAACGATTACAGGGAAGTGACTTATGGGTGAGAATGAGAAATTACAACAAGCTAGGTCACGATTTATTGACTCGATGGCACAAAATATGAACCTTTATGGAATTACACCTTCAGTAGGCAGATTATATGGACTCCTCTATTTTAATGAGCAGCCAATGACGTTAGATTGTATGAAAGATGAGCTTGGTATGAGTAAGACGAGTATGAGTACGTCAGTTAAGCAATTACAAGAGTTGAAAATGGTTGAGAAAGTATGGAAAAAGGGAACACGAAAAGATTTGTATCAATCATTAGATGATTGGTATGAAACTTTTTCTGATTTGTTTTCCGTCAAATGGCGAACCGGCGTTTCACAAAACATTAGTTCGATTCACAAGTCATTAAAAGAATTAGATGAATTGATCGACAATGAACACACATCTGATGACGTAGCAGCCGCTGCTAAAGTTGATAAAGAAAAATTAGTTCATGCCTTGGAATATTATGATTGGCTCAATCGCCTCGTCGATAGCATTGAATCAAAAGAAATTTTCAAATACATTCCTAAGAAAGAAGGGGAGGAAGAAGGACGTGTGTAAGGTCATAATCGAACCGAAAGCAGTGTTCGTTTTATGCTCATGCTCTATTCTGGTTGAACGTCTCAAAAGGGTACACACCTAATATGAGGCGTTTTTTTGGGTATAATGGAATAAAGGTAACTAAGAAGGTGATGATCATGTTGTATCGACCGCTGCCGCTTGATTTTTATCAGCAGTCAACGCTTGAACTATCTCGTGCATTACTTGGGAAGCTCCTTGTAAAAGAAACGGAAGAGGGAGTAGCCTCAGGTTGGATCGTCGAAACAGAGGCATATATCGGACCCGATGACCGTGCGGCCCATAGCTTTGGGAACTTGCGAACAAAGCGTACGGAAGTGATGTTTGGACCCCCTGGCTATGTTTATACGTATGTGATGCATACCCACTGTTTAGTCAACGTTGTTAGTGGAAAAAAAGAGCATCCAGAGGCGGTTTTGATTCGAGCAGTAGAACCATATACTGGAATCGACTTGATGTATGACCGGCGTGGAAAAGAAAAAAAGGAACAAGAGTTAACAAATGGCCCAGGCAAACTCACAAAGGCACTCGGGATAACCAAGGATGATTACGGATTGCCTTGTTTTTCACCACCACTATATATTGCAAAAGGCAAGGAAATAGCGGATATAGAAACAAGCGTGAGAATTGGGATTGATAATAGTGGAGAAGCGAGAGACTATCCTTGGCGCTTTTTTGTGAAAGGAAACCGGTTTGTTTCAAAAAAAAGATAACGGCCTACGAAAACGATATGAAAAATTTAAATTGTAGAGCATTAGCTAATGGGGCTGACGGATTTTTATGATGGACTACCAACAATGAATTAGGACAATCCGTGAAGTGATAGCAAAGTGTCGCCATTTGCTTATTGAAGTAATGACGCACCTTTTAGTGGGAAAAGAATATTTGCTAGTTGCAGGTAAAAGTATATCTAGTCTGAATTGCAACAAAATGAAAGCCATAACAAATATAGACAAGTTAACTTTAGAATCGGATAGTTAATGGCAAGTATAGATGAATGATCTCTATACTTGCCATTTTTTTAAATCAGATTTATTTAACTAAACCCAGATTTTAGAGATAGTTTGCCTTTATTCTACATGCTTTTTATATTCGGTTCTTGTTTGACCAGTTTTGCATCAAAGATAAATGGACCGAAGGGGATAACGGATGCAATTGCTGCAATGATTGCTTTTGTAAATGACCATTTTTCAACAAACATTACATATGCCAACACAGCAAAATATAGTATAAATAAAATTCCGTGAATCCAACCAGTAACGGTAACCATCATTGGCATATCAAACATATACTTTAACGGCATGGCAATACCAAGAAGAAGGATAAAGGACAGACCTTCAATATAACTAACCGTTCGAAACAGTTTAAGAGCTTGACTCAATATAATCATCTCCCATAAATATGGACTTGCTTTTATCTTAAATCGTCCTTTGTATGATAGCAAGTAACTATAGATGTTAGTTTTGACAACTTATGGACAATTCACATTCATGTCACAAAAAGAATCACTGCCTGTTTTGATTCTTGATCTCGTTTAAAAGACTAATGATTAGGTAATTTTGTTCGATGATTTTCTTGTTTTGCTCTCGTAATTTGGCAAAATCCCATACGAAAACTAGTAAGATAATTATCAAAAAAATAAAAATCATATGATCCCCCTCAAGTTTTCTTTAACTTAAACGATAACATAGTTAAATACTCTATCGGTAGCTCGATTATAAGTCCAGCCTCTTCCATGATATAATCGAAGCAATCAAACTAAGGGTAGATTGGGTGGTTGTCGTTGTGAATGAACAGACAGTAATGATTAAAAAAAGATTCTCTGATAAATTGAAGAAGGGGTATCCTTTAGTGGAACAAGGAGCTTTAAGTGAAAAAGCAAAGCTCGGAGATGAAGGGTCGGTTCTTCGATTTGTCGACGAATCGGGAGCTTTTATTGGAAAAGGTTATTACGGAAAACAAAATAAAGGAATTGGATGGATGTTAACCAAGTGGGAGAACGAGTCAATTGATACGGATTTTTTCAGTCGGAAAATTCAAGCCGCTTTAGATGAAAGATCTTCTTTGTTTTCTGATAAGCAGACGACGGCGTTCCGTGTTTTGAATGGAGAAGGCGATGGAATCGGTGGGTTAACGATTGATTATTATGATGGCTATTATGTGTGTACTTGGTATAGCGAAGGGATCTACTGTTTCCGTGATGACGTGTACAATGCTTTAAGACGTGTTGTAACTTACAAAGGTGTATATGAAAAGAAACGTTTTGCTAGCAAAGGGCAGTATGTAGAAGACGATGACTTTGTGACAGGGGAACGGGGAGAGTTTCCACTACTAGTGAAAGAAAATGGCATCACCTTTGCGGTCTATTTGAATGATGGCCCAATGGTCGGGGTATTTCTTGACCAACGTGACGTTCGCAACCGAATTCGTGAGGAGTATGCCAAAGGAAAAGAGGTTCTAAATACCTTCTCTTATACAGGTGCCTTCTCGGTAGCGGCAGCACTTGGTGGAGCGACTAAAACAACAAGTGTTGATTTAGCGAAGCGCAGTCACGCGAAAACAATAGAGCAATTTAGTGTGAATGGACTCGATTATGAAGCACAAGACATCGTTGTGATGGATGTATTTAACTATTTTAAATATGCAAAGAAAAAGGAAAAGACGTTTGATCTCGTGATTTTAGATCCGCCTAGTTTTGCACGATCGAAAAAACATACGTTTAGTGCAGCGAAAGACTATACTGGCTTGTTACAAGATGTGATTTCAATTACAGAAAAAAATGGTGTGATCGTTGCCTCGACAAACTGCAGTACGTTTTCAATGGAAAAGTTCCAATCGTTTGTGAAAGAGGCATTTGCTAAAGAAAAAATGGCTTTTCAAATTCTTGAGGAGTACCGTCTACCAAAGGATTTCAAAACGAGTAAGTCGTTTCGTGAAGGGAATTACTTAAAGGTATTGTTTATAAAAAAGGTAGGTTGACTGTAAGACTCTCTGATTTAAAAAGAAGTAAGGGGGAGGGATGACGACTAAGGGATTCAGTTTCGGGAGGGGAAATGTGAATTCACAACGTAAATAACAGTGCAAATCACATTGAAATTAGCACACAAAAACGCACAGATTTGAAATCTGTGCGTTTTTACTCATATGTTCATTTCTTCTTGTACGAAAGCACCCGTTGCTTTAATTGTAACATTTCACAAATTAATATTTAGAGTTAAATCCTCTCATACCTTTTCCTATTCCAATGCCTTAAAGTTATGAATATAATTCTTCTCGTCTTTCATTAGTTCTCTTTATATTTTCAGCTTAGACAGGGAAATATAATAAGATTGTAAGTTCTAAAGGTCTAAAGGAGGTTATTAAATGCTGTTTATATTTGAAATCATGAAAATGACTGTCAGAATAAAAAAGTTAACCCTTCTGTTTATAACAGTCCTCTTCTTAATAAGTAGCGCCTTCATCATGCATTGGTTAGAACCAGAAATCTTTGTTACCCCTTTTATTGGGTTTTGGTATGTTATGACAACCGTCACGACAACAGGGTATGGAGACTTTGTGCCAGAAACAACAATCGGTCGTGTTTTTGGACTTTTTTTATATTTAGTAGGGATTGGTTTAATTGGGATTGTCATTGGGAAAATTGTTGAGGGTTTCGGTATCTATCGCAAATTAAAGGAGGAAGGAAAATTGAGATATAAGGGTAAGAATCATTATGTCATCATCGGGTGGACGAATAAAGCAAAGCATACGATGAACGAGATAATGGAAATTGATGAATATGCCAAAATCCTTGTTATTGATTCATTAGAAAAATCACCGATCGAGCACGAAAGATTTTTTTATATACAAGGAGACCCCACAGATATTGAAACATTAGACAAAGCCAATATCCTCACAGCGAAGGCTGTTTTAATTTTCACAAGAGATAGTGAATTTAATCCTGTCACTGCAGATGGACAATCGTTGTTAATCGTCTCATCTATTGAGAGTTATGCTGTAGAAATGAATAAAGAGATTTATACTATTGTTGAGATTCTCAAAGAAAAGCACATATCAAATTTCGAACATGCCAATGTTGACGAGTTTATTATTGCAGATGAGGCACTATCTGATCTCATGGCTAAAGCTGCAGTTGATAAAGGATCAAGTAAACTGATTATGGAACTCCTAAGTAGAAGAAGCGGTGTAGATATTCGTAAAATAAAGAAAAAACAAATTTGGGGTACATATAATGATGCTTTTGAAGATTTAAAAAAGCTAGGAGCAAATTTAATTTCTGATAGAAATGACTTTAACATTCTTTCTAAATTGGAAGATCGCATTCCTGCTGAAGCAGAGCTTTACGTCATATGTAGTAAGGAATCATATGAAAAAATCATGAACATTCGGTAGGACAAGTTCCATAAAGAGGAGTAAATTCACTAATAGTTAAAATTAAATATAAACCTTTATTCGCTTAATCATTATTGAGCGGGGGAACCATTTTTGATGAGTAATTTATCATCTTGGGGTGAATCTTACTTTGTAAGAGGGGATACTCTTAGTCTCTAATCCGACAGCTAATCTCGTAAGCGTTATGATTTTGGGACCATTCTTTGTGATGGTCTTTTTTTATTTGGAGAAAAAAGGAGAAGTTTGGAGTTGCAGATAAAAAGTCATTGGGTAACCAGTAACAAATGTGACCGTTATTTTTTAATCTAGTTAAAAACGCTCTTCCTAATAGTAAAAACATGCTTTTCACCGTAACCCATTTCGATACTCGTTTCTTCACCCTCGATGTAACGATATTTCACAAAATCTTTGTTCTACCGGCTCTAATTGTGCGACCGGATGGTCAATAGGAATGGTTTATACGGGGAATCGAAAAGCAGGAAGAGAATTTTCTTTTTAAGTTTAATCATAATTGCTTCGGTTGGGCTAAAACTGGTCTCATTATAGCATTATCAGCCTTGCGAGCTAACCAACCTCATAATGTTTCACGTGAAACGTTTGCTAGTAGCTAGCGTTATGTATATATCATCTTTTGCTTTATAGTAACAAAAATGCGGAAAATTTAGGTAGCCTATAACTACTTTTAGATCGATTCCAACAAAAATTGCTTCGAGAAAGTCCAAAAAGGTCAAAGTGCGACCTTTTTGAGGAAGTGGCAATGGCTCCACCGTCGTGCGCCTTTTTGAGAAGAGCGTTCAAAAAGGCTTAAAAGATAACGTCGGCTCCGCACATTGCTTCGAGAAAGTCCAAAAAGGTCAAAGTGCGACCTTTTTGGACTTTCTCTATTTTAGAGTGCTATCATGGGGGGAGTAGATTGGAAAGGGATGTTTTTGATGCAGAAGTCAGTTGTGTTAGCGGAGAAGCCTTCGGTGGCTCGTGATATTGCACGAGTGCTGAATTGTGGGCGTAAAGGGAATGGATTTTTTGAAGGAGATCGATACATTGTTACATGGGCTTTAGGGCATTTGGTCACGTTGGCAGAGCCTGAGAGTTATGGAGATCAATACAAAACATGGAGGCTAGAAGATTTGCCGATGCTTCCGAAGCAATTGAATTTGGTCGTTATGAAACAAACGAGCAAACAGTTCCATGCTGTGAAAGCGCAGCTCAAGCGTAAAGATGTTGGGGAAATCATTATTGCAACGGATGCAGGAAGAGAAGGGGAACTTGTTGCAAGGTGGATCCTTGAGAAGGTCCATGTCACAAAGCCATTGAAACGCTTATGGATTTCATCAGTCACTGATCGTGCGATTAAAGAAGGATTCCAGAATTTGAAAAATGCCAAGGGGTTTGAAGGACTGTATCATTCAGCGGTGGCCCGCTCGGAGGCCGATTGGTATGTTGGGATGAACGGGACAAGAGCATTAACAACAAAGTTTAATGCCCAACTTTCATGTGGACGTGTTCAAACACCAACACTTGCGATGATTGCTAAAAGAGAAAAAGACATTCAAACGTTTAAGCCGGTTCCATTTAAACAGCTGTCGGTGAAAATGAAGGATGGTTTAACTTTTGATTGGACTGATAAGAAAACAAATGAACGTCGAATGTTTGATGAAACGAAAGCAAAAACGATTTACGAGCGGATAAAGGGCAAAACCGGGAACGTTAGCGATGTCCAAACGACAACAAAAAAAACACCCGCACCTCTTTTATATGACTTAACAGAGCTACAAAGAGAAGCAAACAAACGGTTTGGCTATTCTGCCAAGGAAACGCTCTCGATCATTCAGCGCTTATACGAGCAGCACAAAGTGATCACGTATCCGAGAACTGATTCACGTTACGTATCAACCGATATGGTCGATACGTTAGCTGAACGAATAAAAGCATGTGACATTCAGCCATTTAGAAAAATTGTTTCACAAGTGAAACGTGAGAAAATCAATAAAAACCTTGCTTGTATTAATGATCAAAAAGTATCGGACCACCATGCCATTATCCCAACGGAACAGTCACCGAGTGAGACTGCGTTAAGTGAAAAAGAAACGAAGATTTATCGATTGATTGTTCGCAGGTTTTTGGCCGCTTTTTTTGACGCTTATGAGTATGAACAGACAACAGTGATTGCAACAGTCGAGTCTGAGCAACTTGTGGTCAACGGGAAACAAATGAAAAATCTAGGGTGGAAAGTGGTCTATGCAGATGACTCGATAGAAAACGATGGCGCCAAAGATCAACTGCTTCCCAAATTAACGGTTGGTCAAAGTGTCAGTGTGAAGGAAGTAACAATTACTCCAGGCCAGACGCAGCCACCTGAGCATTTAACTGAGGGAACGTTGTTATCTGCGATGGAGAAACCGAGTGTGTATTTAGAAAGTCATAACAAGGATTTAGCTGCAACCCTTGGGAAAACGGGTGGGATTGGCACTGTAGCGACGAGAGCGGATATTATTGAAAAACTGTTAAACACTCATTTAGTCGAGAAAAGAGGCAAGTATTTACACGTAACAGGAAAAGGAAGACAACTTCTTGACCTTGTTCCTGATGACTTACAATCTCCAGCGCTAACCGCAGAATGGGAACAAAAGCTAGATCTGATTGCAAAAGGCAAGCTTGATAAACAGACATTCGTCGCAGAAATGAAGCAATACGCGACGGACATCGTCACGTCTATTAAACAAAGTGAGAAATCGTTTAAACATGATAATGTAACAGGAAGTCCTTGCCCAGATTGCGGGAAGTTGCTTCTTGAAGTGAAATCAAAGCATGGAAAACGACGTGTTTGTCAAGATCCAGGGTGTGGGTATAAGAAAAACATTTCAAAAGTAACAAATGCTCGTTGTCCAAAGTGCAAGAAAAAACTAGAGATTTGGGGCGAAGGCGAAGGACAAACGTTTGCTTGTGTATGCGGTCATCGGGAAAAGCTATCAACCTTTCAAGAAAGACGTAAGAATAACCAAAATAAAAAAGTCTCAAAACGTGAAGTGTCAAATTACATGAAAAAACAAAACAAAGAAGAGTTTTCGAATAATGCCTTAGCAGATGCTCTTGCAAAATTGAATTTGAAAGAGTAGGCGATTCAGTTTGATTAATAGATAAGAAGGAGATGATCGTTTTGATGAAAGCAATGATGCTTCACCATGTCAGTCTTCAAGTATCAGATGTGATAAAGGCAAAAGCCTTTTATCGTGACATTCTTTGTTTGGAAGAAAGTAAGCGGCCTGATTTTGGTTTTGAAGGGGCATGGTTTAAAATTGGTGAAGGGCAGCAGCTGCACTTGATTGCCTGTAACAATCTATCGAAAGAGCGTAAGATTGATTCACGAGGACCACATTTTGCGCTCAGGGTGGATGATTATCATAAAACAGCTGAATGGCTTAAGCGCCATGAAGTAGAAATTGTTGAGAAGCCGAATAGCAAAAGTGGATTTGCTCAAATCTTTTGCTGTGATCCAGATGGAAATATTATTGAATTACATGTAGAACAGCCGATCGATTAAGGATGAGGGTGACTAGAGTTAGTTATTAATACCTAATTATGGGATTTTTCTGCGCTGAAAAGGCGTTTTAAAAGTGCGAAAAGGAACTATCTAATCGGAGAGTAAAAAAGTAAAGGCACATCCACTTTGGTTTGGAAAGTGGATGTGCTTTTTAGTTATAGGAAAGAAGTGTGGCTTTGATATCAAATTCTTTATTTACTCCACATCTATTTTCGTTAATGGTTTTTTTGCAGGCCCTTCCATGACTTCTCCATCATAAGAAAACCTAGAACCGTGACATGGACAGTCCCATGAGCGATCGCCGTGATTCCAGTGCACTTCACAGCCCATATGGGTACAAGTCGTATCAACGACGTGCAAGCATCCGTCGCTATCACGATAAGCCCCAGCGCGTTTGCCGCCTACATTGACAACAGCAGCCTCATCTTTTTCTACATCTTCTGGATGTTTGTCGCTTTGGTCAAACTTCCCTTGGAGCAATTGTTTTGCAACATCACTATTTTGTGCGATAAAGTGTCTGATACTTGGATCAGAGACGAAACGAGAAGGACGGTATAACAGTTCGTACGCATTTTTTCTTTGCTGGATCAAATCGGTTATGAGTAAAGCAGCTACGGTTCCGTTGGTCATTCCCCATTTTCTATAGCCGGTTGCAACATAAATGTTTGGATGCATTCGCGACATTTTTCCGATGTATGGGACTTTATCTAATGTCACTAAATCTTGTGCGGACCAGCGGTAGCGAATGTCGGCTGTCGGAAATATCTCCATTCCAAATTGTTCAAGTGCTTCGTAATGGTACATGGTGTCAATTCCTTGCCCGGTTTTGTGTTCTTCGCCACCAATAAGTGCGTACTTTTCGCCATTAACCATCGTGTAACGCAATGAGCGTGAAGGGGAATCGACGCTTAAATACATCCCATCAGGACACTCATCTTTGGGCACTTTTGCTGCTAGTACATAGGAACGTTCTGCATACATTTTTGAAAAGTAAAGACCGCCATCGTAAAACGGAAAATGAGAAGCAACGACGATGGATTCAGCAACAACTTTTGCTCCATGTTTCGTCACAACAGTAGGCTTAGGATTATCTTTGACATCAATTGCAACAGTATGTTCAAAGACCTTGCCCCCATTTTCGATAAAGGCTGTTACTAGATGAGATAAGTATTTAAGTGGATGAAACTGAGCTTGATCGTTCATGACGAGCGCTGCTTTTGTTGGTACCTTTAAAGGGATAGAGTCAACCAATCCTCCTTTGATTCCAAGCTCTTTGTAGGCATCATTTTCTTTTTCAAGTTTGCTCACACCTCGGTTTGTTGTCGTATACAAGTAGGCATCTTCTTTAGAAAAATCGCAATCAATGGTTTCTTCTTTTACAAGATTCTCGATGAAATGAAGCGCATCTGTTGCGGCGTCGTAATAAAGTTTCGCTTTCTTTTTTCCTAGATGAGCGATGAATTCATTGTAAATAGCTCCGTGTTGTGCAGTTATTTTGGCTGTGGTGTGTCCGGTTGTACCGTTAAGAAGCTTGTCAGCTTCAAGAAGCGCTACTTTTACTCCTTCTTTTTGGAGAAGATAGGCGGTTGTGATTCCTGAAATTCCACCACCAATGATGGCGACGTCTACACGTAGGTCTTCTTCTAAAGGAGAGAAGCTTTGTAGATCAACCGAATCGCGCCAATAAGGCTCAGGATGCTCTGGGAGTTTTGAACCTTCTAGAGTAAAATCATCTGGCATATGTATTCCTCCTAGGTCACACTTGTTTTTCATAATGTAACCAACAGAGACGATTTCATGTACGTAATTTTGTGAACAAAGAGGTGTAACTATGAAACAAAGATCAGCACTTGTGATCGGTGCAACAGGTTTAATCGGAAAGTCACTAGTTGCTAAGTTAAGGCAGCACCCGGCGTATCAAGACATTCATTTGTTTGTTCGTAAAACGATCGACATTGATGATCCACATGTGAATATACGGGTGGGTGAATTAGAATCGAGTCCTCCGGAAAGTTATCCACATGTGGATAATGTGTTTTGATGTATAGGGACAACGATCAAAAAGGCGAAAACGAAAGAAGCACTTAACAGGTTGATCTTGAATTGCCAGTAAAAGTGGCAAAGAGTGCACGGGAAAAAGAGCAAAGCAATATATCGTTGTTCAATGGGAGTCAATTCGCACTCTCTGTTTTTTTATAGTCGAGTGAAAGGGGGGGTGGAACAAGAACGAATGACACTCGGGTTTGACCATCTTCATATCCTGCGTCCATCCGTATTGCTTGGTCCTCGTCGGAAATCCATGTAGACGTAAAAATAGGAGAATACGGAGCAAAGCTGATAAACCCCTTATTAATAAGACGTTTATCTAAATAGGAAGCGTTTTTTTTTCAAAGGATGTTGTGAGGGCGATGATATTATTGCTCTAAACAATTCGAATCAGCATAGGTATATATATGTGTCTGATTGCATCAAACAGCTTTCGAATCAAAAAAGTGTGTAGGGGGAAGCGATGAGGAGAATTTGGTGGAAAGAAGCAGTCGTGTATCAAGTGTACCCACGTAGTTTTATGGATTCGAATGGTGACGGGATTGGTGATTTGCAGGGAATGATTGAGAAGCTAGATTATATTAATGAGCTTGGAGTCGATGTCATTTGGATTTGTCCTATGTATCAATCACCAAATGATGACAATGGATATGATATTAGTGATTATCAAGCGATTATGGAAGAGTTCGGAACAATGGAGGACTTTGACGAATTGTTAGATGAGGTTCATAAGCGTGGAATGAAACTTATCATTGATTTGGTTATTAATCATACGTCAGATGAACACCCTTGGTTTATTGAGTCAAAATCATCAAAGGATAATGAGAAGCGCGATTGGTATATTTGGCGAAACCCCAAGGAAGATGGAAGCGAACCAAATAACTGGGAGTCTATATTTAGTGGTTCTGCTTGGGAGTTTGATGAAGCGACTGAGCAGTATTATATGCATTTGTTTTCAACGAAACAACCTGATTTAAATTGGGAAAACGAAGAAGTAAGGAAAGCTCTTTATCAGATGATGAATTGGTGGATGGAAAAAGGGATTGATGGGTTTAGAGTTGATGCCATTTCTCATATAAAAAAAATAAATGGTCTGCCAGACCTTCCAAATCCGGATAACCTTGATTATGTTCCATCATTTGCAGGGCATATGAATAAAGAGGGCATTCATGAATTTCTGCAAGAGATGAAACTAGAAACATTTGCCAATTATGATGTGGTGACCGTTGGCGAAGCGAATGGTGTAAGTGTTGAAGGGTCTGACTTGTGGGTCAGTGAAGACAAGGGTGCGTTTAATATGGTGTTTCAATTTGAACATCTAGACTTATGGGGCAAAGAAACTGGTGGAAAACTTGATTTGCCTTCGTTAAAAGCAACGTTAACGAAGTGGCAAAAAGGGTTAGAGGGATGCGGATGGAACGCGTTATTTCTTGAGAACCATGACCAGCCAAGAAGTGTTTCAACCTGGGGAAATGATAAGGAATATTGGAAGGAAAGTGCGAAAGCATTAGCTACGATGTTCTTTTTTATGCAAGGAACACCGTTTATTTATCAAGGACAGGAAATTGGCATGACGAATGTGGAATTTCCTCATATATCAGATTATGACGATGTAAGTATGAAAAATTTTTACCGGATTCAAACAGAGAAAGGACGGAGTCACGAAGAAGTAATGGAAGTTGTTTGGAAACAAGGACGCGACAACTCAAGAACACCGATGCAGTGGAATAAAAAGAAACAAAGTGGATTTTCAACAGCAACACATACGTGGCTAGGGGTAAACCCAAATTATAAAAAAATCAATGTTGAAAAGCAATTAAACGAAAAAGGTTCAATTCTGTCGCATTATCGAGCGATAATTAGGTTACGGAAAGATCATGAAGGTCTTGTTTATGGAACATATGATCTAATTCTTCCTGACCATGATCATATATATGGTTATACAAGGACGTTAGGTGATGAGCAGTTTCTTGTACTTGTAAATGTATTCGGCGAGAAAACAACCTTTGATCTTGATCTATTGGGGAAGGCAGAATTGCTACTTGTGAGCGGAGGAAAAGGGAAATCCCTTACAAAAATGCAACCGTATGAATCAAGGGTTTATCGCTTGTAACGTGTGCGGGGTGGACCTCTCTAGTGGCTTTTTCGTGCAAAAGAGAGGTCTGATCTGAGTACACGAAGTAATTATTTTACAAGACATATTGTTATTTGTGCGTGGGCATGATATTATTGAAGATGTTTTACATTTAGAAACATGGTGAATTCACCAATAAAGGAGATTATATATTTGGCAACTTTTTATGACTTTAACTTGGACCAGAAAGTGGTTCGAGCAGTAACAGAGATGGGATTTGAAGAAGCAACACCGATTCAAACAGAAACGATTCCAACAGCATTAGAAGGTAAAGACATTATTGGGCAAGCGCAAACGGGCACAGGGAAAACAGGTGCATTCGGTATTCCGCTAGTTAACCGAATTAATGTTGAAGAACCACATATTCAAGCACTTATCCTTGCCCCTACACGAGAGCTTGCGAATCAAGTCGCAGAGTCACTCGTTACATTTGGTAAGCATAAAGGTGTTCGTACGGTTGTCGTGTATGGTGGCCAGGACATGCGTAAACAAATCACTGATTTGAAACGCAAGCCACACGTAGTAGTAGCTACACCTGGTCGCTTAATGGATCATATGAGAAGAAAGACAATTCGTCTGAATGAAGTAGGTATGGTTGTCCTAGATGAAGCTGATGAAATGCTGAATATGGGTTTCATTGAAGACATTGAAACGATTTTAAAAGAGGTTCCAACTGAACGTCAAACTCTTTTATTTTCAGCGACAATGCCAAAACGTATCGAGAAGCTTGCGCAACAGTTTATGTCTAACCCACAATTGATTGCTGTTAAATCGAAAGAAGTAACAATGGAAAACATTGAACAGCAATATGTGGAAGTTCATGAGAAAGAAAAGTTTGATGTGTTAAGCCGTTTCATGGATATTCATTCTCCAGAGCTTGCGATCGTTTTTGGTCGTACAAAAAGACGGGTTGATGAGTTATCAGAAGCGTTAATCAAACGCGGATACCGTGCAGAAGGAATTCATGGAGATTTAAATCAAGCAAAACGAGATAGCGTTCTTCGTAAATTTAAGGGCGGTTTGATCGATGTGTTAGTTGCAACAGATGTAGCAGCACGTGGTCTTGATATTAGTGGTGTTACACATGTTTATAACTTTGACCTTCCACAAGATCCAGAAAGTTATGTTCACCGTATTGGTCGTACAGGACGTGCTGGAAAGTCTGGATTAGCACTTACGTTTGCTACACCTCGTGAAATGGATCATGTGAGAGTAATTGAACAAGTGTCTAAGAAAAAAATGGCGAAAGTTCAAAAGCCAACACATGAACAAGCGATTAAAGGTCAGCAAGAACTTGCGGTGGAACAATTACGTTCCCTTATTGCTAGTGGTGATGCAGACAACTATCGTAAGGCTGCAAAAGATTTACTTCAAGAAACAGATGCAGCAACTGCTCTTGCAGCTGCATTAAAGCTTCTGACAAAAGAACCGGATACAACTCCAGTTCGTTTAACAGGAGAAGCACCATTACGTGTGAAAAAACGTCATGGCGGCGGCGGAAGTGGCGGAAGTGGCGGAAGTGGCAAACCATACCGTCAGCGTCGTGAGCGTGATGATCGTCGTAGAGGCCAATATCGTGGCAAAGATGATCGTGGAGCTCGTCGTCAAGGCGGACAACAACGTAAGTCAAAGAATGCATAACTTATAAGAAAAGCTAGCTTCCTTATTAAAGGAAGTTAGCTTTTTTCTTACTTTACATTGTTTTCCGTTGATCATATAAACCAAACTATGATTGTCCAAGCGTAATCTCCTTGTTATAGTAAGATTAGTTTTGCAGTGGCCTTCCTTTTAGCATAACTAGGAATAATTACCTTGTTTTGTAATCGGTGAGCAAAGTTCAATAAGAAAAAAGTTATAAGAAAATTCTCATACAAGAAAGCCTTTTCATTGCTTTAATAATGCAATTTATGCTGGTTAAGACACCATAACATTTTTCATATTCTATGTGAGATTATCTGACATACTAATTGCGAAAAGTTAAGCAACATCATAAAGTAATACATAACAAAACGATGTCACATATTATTACATGAAAAGGAAGTGTTTAAAAATGGCAGTATCTACACCGACAAGAGAAAGTCTAGTTGCGACTATTAAGGAAACAATCGAAGCAAAAAATGTAGAACTTCTTCACGTGCAATTCGTTGATATTGAGGGAACACTTAAACATGTTACAGTTACAGCTGAACAAATAGATCAAGTAGTAGATGGAAAGGTTATGTTTGATGGTTCTTCTATTACTGGTTTTACACCAATTAATGAATCAGATCTTTACTTAGATCCTGATTTAACAACTTTTGCAGTGTTGCCTTGGACAGAACAAGAAGGCTATTCAGAAGCACGTTTCTTATGTAGTGTAAAAAAGCCTGATGGTTCAGACTTTGATGGTGACCCACGTAATGTTTTGAAAAAAACAGTTAAGCGTGCAGCTGACCAAGGTTATTCAATCAGTGTTGGACCTGAGCTTGAGTTCTTCTTATTTAAGACAGATGAGAATGGTCAACCAACATTGGACACACAAGACGTGGGTGGTTACTTTGAGCCATCACCAAAAGACTTAGGTGAAAAAGTACGTCTTGAAATCTATAAAGCTTTGAAAATGATGGGCTTCACAATCGAAGCTTCTCACCATGAGGTAGCGATTGGTCAACATGAGATTAACTTCAAGTATGCTGATGCGCTAGGTTCTGCTGATGCAGCTACAACTTACAAGTGGGTTGTTAAAACAGTTGCTCAACAATTTGGTTACCATGCTACATTTATGCCGAAGCCACTTGCTGGTGAAAACGGTAGTGGAATGCATGTAAACATCTCATTATTTGATACTGAAAAGCAAGAGAATGCTTTCTATGATGCGTCTAATGAACTTGGACTATCAGAAAAAGCATATCAATTTATTGCTGGATTAATGGATAATGTAAAAGATTTCGTTGCAGTAACAAATCCACTAGTAAACTCTTATAAGCGTTTAGTACCTGGATATGAAGCACCTTGCTACATTGCATGGTCTGCATCTAACCGTTCTGCTTTAGTTCGTATTCCTGCAACACGTGGCGCTGGTACTCGTGTAGAAATTCGTTGTCCAGATCCGTCTGCTAACCCTTACTTTGCATTTGCCATTATTGCAGCTGCTGGTTTAGACGGTGTTGATAGTGAATTAACAGTATCTCCAGCTACAAATGCTGATATTTTCCACATGAGCGAAGAAGAACTTGAAGCTCGTGGTATTGAAAATCTACCAACTAGCCTAGAGGCTGCGCTTGAACGCTTCAAAACAGGTGAAATTGGCCGTAAAACATTCGGAGAACATGCTTTCGGTGAGTATGTTGCATTGAAAAAAGCTGAGTGTGACGATTTCCGTTTAGCTGTTACAGACTGGGAAGTTGCAACTTACCAATCTAAATTTTAATAGATAAGGGAGTTCGAGAAGGCTATTGCCTTCTCGAACTCCCTTTAATTCGTAGGAGTACTTCTTTAAAGGCCACTGCAAAAGGTAAAAAGCAACCTTTTGCAGTGGCCTATAGTTGAGCTATTTTCTCACCTGCCATTTTGTTATTAGGATATGTTACATGCTGCTCAACTTAGCATGCTTTTTGTTTTTGTTCACTTGGTTTATGGAACAGATTTTTGGTCATTTTCTTAAAAAGGGTTGTTTTTGAAGTAGTGAAGATAAGTAATCCTATCCAAATGAAGACAAAGGCAATAAATTGAACAACTGAAAAAGGTTCATTGTATAAAAAGATTCCAAGTAGTAACATGATCGTTGGTCCGATGTATTGCAAAAAGCCAATAAGCGATAGAGAAATACGTCTTGCTCCTATTGCAAATAGAAGAAGTGGAACTGCTGTGACAGCGCCAGCCCCAATTAATAACCACGTTGTCGCTGATTGCATTGAACCAAAAGATCCTTCATAAGATGGTTGCTGGTGGACCCAAACTAAAAACAGTAAGGCGAATGGTGTCATCAATAATGTTTCAATTGTTAAACCAATCATGGCCCCAACGTTTACTAGCTTTTTGATTAAGCCATACATACCAAAAGAGAAGGCAAGAATTAAAGCGGCCCAAGGCATCACTCCGTAATAAACCGTCATAACCGTCACACCGATAAAGGCAAGTACTAATGAGATTGCTTGCCAGCGTGTAAAGCGCTCTTTCAGAAATAGCATAGCAAGAAGAACGTTAATAAGTGGGTTAATGTAGTAGCCTAAACTGGCTTCAATGACTCGATCACTATTTACCGCCCAAATAAAGACAAACCAATTTAACGTAATAAAGCAAGATGCTACAATAATACCAATGGCAGAACGCAAATTAGTGAAAATAGAAATGAGTTCTTTCCATCCTGATCGTAATTGCTTCCGAATAGCTAATATTAGAATCATCACAACCAAAGACCAAACAACTCGATGAGCGAGTACTTCACCAGCTGAGACTGGTTCAAGTAGTTTCCAATAAAGGGGCAGTACTCCCCAAAGTAAATAGGCTCCAATGGCTGCAAGAACGCCTATTTGATGCTCTGATTGTTGCATTTTTATCTTTCCTCTCCAAATCAGGTAGCTCTATTTTACATAAGTTAACTGCAAATGCCTATAGAAAGTTTCGATTTACTAAATAAAGGAGGAAATTCTCATGAAACAAATGAAAGCAGTCATTTTTGATATGGACGGAGTCATATCCAATACCGTTCACTTGCACTATATAGTTAATAAAAAAGTAGCAGATCAACTCGGAATAGCGTTTAGCCAAGAATGGAACCAGCAACTTCAAGGATTAAGCCGAAGAGCAACGGTGGAGGCAATTGTCGAAAAAGCAGCGGTAGCCTTATCGGACAAAGAATTTGACCATCTTTGCGAGCTGAAAAATTCCCACTATAAAGAATTAATAAATTCTTTAACTACAGAAGATGCTCAACCAGGTATTCGTTCATTTATTGAAGAGTTAAAAGAACGAGGAATCCCAATGGTTATTGCTTCAGCAAGTCGAAATGCAAATCTTGTGCTAACGAGACTTGAGCTTGTTGACCATTTTCATGGAATTGTTGATGTTACGACATTAAAACAAGGCAAACCAGATCCTGAAATCTTTCTAAAGGCAGCAGAGATTGTCGATGTTTATCCATCCGCTTGTGTGGCTATAGAAGATGGAGAGGCGGGTTTAAAAGGAATTATGGAAACGGAGATGTTTTCGGTTGGCGTCGGAGCCGAACCTGCCTTAACAAAAGCTGACTACTACATCGCATCGACGAAAGAATTGACCGTTGCATCATTAGAAAAAGCGTTAAACAAGCACGAGAGGACGCTTTATCGTTAACGTGATGATAGAGTTAGAGTGAGGGGCGAAGACCTGTATTTGTGAGCAGAAAACAAAGAGTGAACGACCGGAACCCGCCACAGCCCTTGATAGAACCAGGTGACATGCTAAACTGTTTAGGAGAGAAGAAGGAGAGAGTAGAATGTTTGTAACAAATGATTGGGCTAAAGTCATTGGGGATGAGTTTGAAAAAGAATATTATCATAAGTTAAAAACTTTTTTAAATGATGAATATAGGCAAGATATTGTATACCCTCCCAAAGATGAGGTGTTTAACGCCCTTACGTATACGTCTTATCAGAAAACAAAAGTTGTAATCATCGGGCAGGACCCTTACCATGGACCGAATCAAGCTCAAGGATTAAGTTTTTCTGTGAAACAAACGGAAGCCATTCCGCCATCGTTAAAAAATATCTATAAAGAGTTACACGCTGATCTTGGTTGTGACATTCCTTCACACGGATCATTAGTTTCGTGGGCCAAGCAAGGAGTGTTGCTCTTAAATACGGTTCTAACTGTTCGTCATAAGGGGCCTGCCTCTCATAAAGGCCAAGGGTGGGAATTGTTTACCGATGCAGTTATTAAAGCATTAAATGAGCGAAGTGAGCCAGTTATATTCGTGTTATGGGGAAAACATGCACAAGCAAAAAAAGAACTTATTACAAATAAACAGCATGCGACGATTGATTCACCTCATCCAAGTCCATTTTCAGCCAATCGAGGATTTTTTGGAAGCAGACCTTTTTCTAAAATTAATCAGCTTTTAATTAAAAATGGAAAGGATCCAATTTCTTGGTGTATTGAGTAAGAATGTCAGGTCTTTAACTACAGTGCACAATCATACGCTTGCCTACACGAAAAATGTGTAGGTTTTTATTATGTCTATAATTCTAGTTATGACAAGGTAGTAAGCCCTTTCATAAATAAAGGTAGTTCAAAAAGCATGTCAGCTTTTCTTACAATAGAGTAGATTCAGAATATTTTGTACGTATAATGAGAACTAACAAGAGATGTTAGCTTCTCTAACGCTAACGTGTACACATTCTGAGAGGAGAGGTTGAGAAATGACAGAATTAGCACTTATGGATAATTTATGGGTCATGATTTGTGCAGTCTTAGTATTATTTATGCAAGGTGGATTTATTCTTTTAGAAGCAGGTTCAACTCGAATGAAAAACGCGGGGCACATTGCAGGAAAAACCATCTTCACAATTGGGATTGCCTCACTTGTGTATTGGGCAGTCGGTTGGGGATTTGCTTACGGGGAAGGGAACGCATTTATTGGACTGTCAGATTTCTTCTTTGGAGATTTCACTACGGCTGATGAAGGTCTAGTTGGATCAGTAGATTTCTTCTTCCAATTAATGTTTGCAGCAATCGCATTAACAATTGCATTTGGTGGATTTGCAGAACGTGCAAAATTATCAGCATACATCGTATTCGCAGTACTATTCTCAGCATTTGTTTATCCAATCGTTGCACACTGGATTTGGGGTGACGGATGGTTAGCTGATTTAGGAAAGCAAGACTTTGCAGGTTCTACAGTAGTTCACTTAACAGGGGCAATGGCAGCATTAGCAGCTACTATTCTATTAAAGCCTCGTCTTGGTAAATACAACAAAGATGGTTCAGCAAATGATTTAGCTGGTCATAACCAAGTTTATACAGCTTTAGGTGTTTTGATTCTTTGGGTAGGTTGGTTCGGATTTAACGCAGGTAGTACATTAGAAGTAGCAGATGCATTCTTTGGTTATGTTGCATTAAACACGCAACTCGCAGCAGCAGCTGGTGCGGTAGCGGCACTATTTATTGCTTGGGCAATGACAGGAAAATCTGATGTACCAACAATGTTAAACGGTGCATTAGCTGGTTTAGTCGCAATCACAGCATCTTGTGCATTCGTAGCTCCTTGGGCGGCGGTCGTTATTGGTATTGTCGGTGGATTAATCGTATTCTTCTCTATGAAATTCTTTGATAAAGCTCGTATCGACGATCCAATCTTTGCTCTATCTGTCCATGGTGTGGCAGGGGTTTGGGGAACCATTTCAACTGGTTTCTTTGCGACTCCTGAGCTTGCAGCAATGAACGGTGGTAGCGCTGGTTTACTTTACGGTGGTGGATTTGGTCAGCTTGGAGTACAGGTGTTAAGTGTTGTAGCGTGTGGTGCATTCGCATTTATCGCTTCTTACATCTTATTACTCGTAACAAAAGCAGTTTGTGGTGGCTTACGTGTAACTGAGGAAGAAGAGATTGTAGGACTTGACCTTAGTGAACATGGTAGCTACGGGTACCCAGAAAGCATGCCTGGTAACGAGAAGACAGGAGCATAAAAATGACAGGGGCAAAGGTTTATCCTACCTTTGGTGATCATGAATGGGCAGCACGATGTAAACTCTTGTATGAAGAGCGTCAACAAACCATTCATAATCAGGAGCATACCTCGGCCTCGCTTCAAAGTAGTCATGAACTTATCATAGAAAAAGCGGTGTGTCTCGCTCTTGAAAAGACAGAAAGTGAGTGGGGCGAGCCGCCTGCTCACTTTGCTTTCTTTTTAATGGGAAGTGGAGGAAGGCTTGAGCAATCATTTTGGAGTGACCAAGACCATGGACTTGTGTTTGAAAGTAGCAATGAAGAAGATGAAGCTTATTTTCTTCACCTTGGAAGAGAGATTGTTTACGTTCTTGAAAAAGTCGGATATGAGCGCTGTGATGGGAAGGTTATGGCCTCAAACCCAAAATGGTGTTGTTCATATAGTGATTGGGAAAAACAGTTAAATTCATGGCTGCACGAAGATAAGTGGGAAACGCTCAGGTATATACTGACGTTTGTTGACGCTCGTTCCATTAGCGGAGAATACGAAATGGTCAGGCGGTTGAAACAAACTTTGTTTAAGATGATTCATGGTCAACCTCGCCTACTAAGACGATTAACTGAAAATACGGGAAGACTTAAAAAGGGCTTAGGTTTGTTTAACCAATTGCTTGTTGAAACAAAAGGAAAGCATAAGGGGAAGTTTGATTTTAAACAAATAGTACTTTTTCCTTATGTTAATGGATTAAGGTTGTTAGCAATTGAACAGCATATTCTTTCCACTTCAACGATTGAACGATTCCAACAGTTGCCCTCCAAATACGAGCAATTTAAACAGGTGCAGCAATCTTTTGAGAGGTTACTTGAGGCTAGGTTGTCTTGGCAGAAGGAAATCAAGCAATATGAACAGATTCACCATTTATCTCTTGAACAATTAAGCCGTGATGAACGGAAACAGTTAAAAGCTTGGGTGAAGGAAGGGCATCAACTGTACCAAAATATCGAAAGGTTGATACAAAGGGTGAATTAGCATGATTAATAATATGGTGCAGCTGGTGAAGCAGCTATCAAGCCGTTTAAGTCCAAATGTCTATACGTCACTACAACAGCAGTCTGATGCAGCAAGGTTGTCTCATTTGCGTCAAATTCAGCGTGAACTAAAGCAAGAAGACGTGTTAGATCGTCCGCTATCCGAGCTGCCATTCATTATCTTTGATCTAGAGACGAGTGGTTTTTACCCTGATAAAGGGGATTGTATTCTCTCAATTGGAGCAGTAAAAATGGTAGGAAGTGAGATTGCAACAGACGATGTTTTCTATTCAACTGTTAAATGTAGCAAAACTCCATCCGATGAAATTCTAGCTTTAACGGGATTAACAGCTGAAGAATTACATGATGCTCCGGCATTAGTGGATGTCTTATCTGACTTTTATCAATTTATTGGACATTCGATTTTGGTAGCTCATCATGCATCACATGAAAAGAAATTTATGTCTCATGCGACATGGCAAACTCTGCGTACAACGTTTCAACACCGGATCCTTGATACATCGTTTTTGACAAAAATAGTTGTGCCAAATAATCAGTTAGTAACGTTGGATGAGTGTTGTGCTTATTACGATATTCCTGTAGAAGCTCGTCATCATGCATTGGAAGATGCATTGATAACCGCACAACTTTGGCAAAAAAACATTCGTCTTGCAAAAGAGAAAGGCTTCGAGTCATTGCGAGATGTTTATTCTTACCTAGCAAAAGGTCGAGCGGCACAATTTTAGAATGGTAGCGAAGGAGGAGGGGAGCGAGTGAAGTCAGATATTCCTAGAAGGCAAGCATGTTTTCCCATCCGTGTAGTAATGGAGATGACGAACTTGTCTGCCCGACAAATTCGTTATTATGAAGAGCAAGGGCTAATCAAGCCGTCGCGTAATGAAGGAAACCAACGAATGTTTTCACTAGATGACATTGAGCGTTTCACAGAAATTAAAAAGCTCATTAAGCAAGGCGTAAATATTGCCGGTGTAAAAGCCATTTTTGCGGCAAGAGAGCAGAAGAGCGAAACGCACAAAGGTGAATAATAGTTCGATTTGTATGAAACCAATTCAATTGAGTTGGTTTTTTTATATTGTAAAACGAACAATATTGGATAAAAATGTTAAAATAGTTACGAGGTTGAGATTTCTAGGTTGTCTTAATGGAGGGTCCTATGATGGAGATAGTTAAACACGAGCAGTGAAAATTTGTTTTTATTTAGAATTAAGTTTAGAGGTGTGTGAATATCCTAAATAAGTACCGCACCAAGCCTTCATAGGGGGATGGTACCATAGCGTATTAAAGAAAAAAGGAATAGCTACTTAAAAGGAGGCTTGTATGAAAAGGTTCTTCCAAAATACTGCTAAAGTTTCTTTTGCATCACTGATAGCGACGATTAGTGTTTCTGCGTTATTCCTTTGTTTAATTACGTTTGCAAGTTATGAGGCAAGTGCGTTTCAATTGTTTGGCAAGATTGTTATTGCAGTTTCTTTGCCTTTTTTAATCTTAAATCCTTTATTTGGTTTCATTTACTCCTTCTTGATTAAAGGCAAACGGAAAATCGTATACATTCTCCTGCATTTCATTTGTATCGCTACGATTTCCGTTGTTTCGCTAATCGTTTTTATGTTTCGCTATTTTGTGCCTTTTGGTCCTTAGAGGCAAAAACGGAACAGCAAAAGTTGCAGGTACTAACATAATTCTTAATACGAAAAAAGAGGAGGAGCCATGAAAACAGTCTTATTATTTGGTCCACAAGCAGTCGGGAAAATGACAGTAGGAAATGAATTAGCGAAACTAACAGATTTGAAACTTTTTCATAATCATATGACGATTGAGTTGCTCCACCCTTTTTTCGGGTTCAGTGCAGAAACATGGAGATTATCGACGCTATTTCGGAAAGAAATATTTAAAGCTGTAGCAAAAAGCGCCGAACTGAATGGGATTATTTTCACATTTGTCTGGGCATTTGATCAACAAGAAGATTGGGACTTTGTAGATGATATTTGCCAGATCTTTGAATCAAAAGGTGGAGACGTTTATTTTGTCGAGCTTGAAGCAGAGATAGAAGAACGCCTTGAACGCAACAAAAGTGTCTATAGACTGGAGCAGAAACCGACAAAACGAAATGTTAAGCAATCAGAAGCGGAATTAAAAAGAACATTGGAAAAGCACAGGTTAAACTCGGAAAAAGGGGAAATCACAAAGGATCATTATTTGAAAATCAACAATACAAATGTAAGCTCGAAACAAGTTGCAAAGACGATTAAAGAAAGATTTTCATTATAAGATAGGATATACAATCAAACATTTGCGTTAGCTAAACCATGGGGATTGTCTGGATTTAGAACAATAGAAGAGGACTTTAAAAGTAGCGCCTTGGCATATTCACTAAGTGAGCATAGCCTTGTTGAAAGCGAAGAAGCCATGCTTGCAAATATGAAAGACATGTTGGAGTCGGATAATTAGTAATTAAGATAAGTAAGTGAAAGCCCTCATGGAAGAGGGCTTTCAAGCTATTCTTTTCTATCTTCTAACTCTCTGCTCACCTTTGAGATCGTAATTCTCTCTTCTCCTGTGCTTGGTTGCACTGCGTCTTTTGATTTAATCATGTTACGTTTTGATTTCGAACGTTTACTCATCGAATTTCCGCCTCCTTGTTCACTAAATTAAGTTCAAATATATTTTTTGCTTAAAGATAGGCAATTATGTAAAGAAACGTAATAGGATAGCTTACAGAGTAAGATAAAATCTATTTTGTTCATTCAAAAAGTAGACGTTGGTGTTTGCGGGAAATAGCTGACTATGGAACTCGCTTGTTATTGCAATCGAATGGTAAAGAAGAAAACAATTATAGTTGGATTTGAACTGCAACCATATTTGCCAATCCCACGAGACCTATGAGAATTCTAAGGGTGCTTCTTTATTAGGAGTGGGACAATAAGGATAGATTCATTTGCGATCCGCCTTTTATTTCAACCATTCTGTTGTCGACATTTAGCCAAACCGATTGTGCACTTGGATTATAGACAAATTGACTGTTAGCAGAGAATTTGAGGTTCTGGCATGCCTTTAAATAATCAATGATTTCCATGTTTGTCGCATACCAAATATCATCACGGTTGCCGATATATTGACAAAACTCTTCTATGACGTCCCAGTTCTGGTCGTTATCAAATTCATAGCTATGACCCCACACATACATCATATACAAATATTGCTGCTTGTTGAGACTGGCAAATTCCTCTGCAAACTTCAGTACATCCTGATTGTGATGACAAGTTGGGTTCCATTCGAGAAAGTCATCAGGGATCAAAAAGGTGCCGGTGCTATTGACTGTGCGAGCATATTCAATACCGAGGTGAGGCAATATGTCTTTGATCATCCGGTTAAACGAACCGTTCGGATAAGATAGACCTCTTACTGTGTAGTCGACGATTGCCTCTAATGTTTTTCGATCCTCCATTACTTCTTCGACAATTTGTTCTTTTGGTGATCGGCCAATGGTAGGATGTGAGACGGTATGAGCCGATACTTCGTGACCTTTGTATAGGTTGACTAGCTCCTGTTCGCTGATACGATCTTCAGACCCTAGTAAACCTGAGTTAAGATGAAATGATCCTTTGATTCCGTAATAGTTAAAAATCTCGACCAGTTTTCGATCCGCCTTTTTTCCATCATCATAACTCATTGTTAGTACTTTATGTTTGCCTTTTGGAAACGCTACCATTACTTTAGGCATATTAATCACCTCATTTTTTTGATAACACTAAGTTCGCATTTTGAAGCAATAGTTCCTGCCAAAAAGGCTTATTATAATCAAAACAATATTAACAGCTCTAGTGAAGTGGAAGATGATAAGTCAATCGAAGGAAACAAGTGATGTCTATATGGGAAGGAGACTGACTCCTAATGACCACGTTTCATGCACACGTAAAAGCTTTAAATGTTTCTTCATTTTGAAATATGTTCTTTTTCATAATAAAGAAAAGGAGAAAGGAGCGATTACATAGAATGAGTACCTTTATTAAGGGTTTAATTTATTTAACAATTTTACTTGCTATATCTTCTTTGCTGTTTAGATTTCTGTTGTCGAGATGGGATACGAACGAACCAGTCATTGCAGCACTTCTTTCCTTACTTGTTGTGCACCTGATTTTCCAGTCTCTTGTCCGAAGTGAGAATAGTTAGTAGCAACTTAGAAGGCGGGGAAAAAGGTAATAAAAGACTTGGCAGAGACCTAAAAGCATGTGATTTAAGTTATCTGCTCATGCTGTTATTTACTAAGAGTTGCTGGTGCAAATCGAAGTCGTTTGGCAGCCTGTTTTCTTATTGTTAGATGCCATCAATGCTAATCGTAGTTTTTTATAGAAAATTGTATTTCCCGTATTGGTAATTGTCCTTTTGCTTTGTCTATCTGTCTTTCTTTTTTGCTAATCCAAAAATAATAGAATGATGGAGGAATCATTATGATGAGTGTAAGGAGATTAGCGCTCATAGGCGTAGGTGCAATTGTTCTTTTCATTGGCATCTACAACAATCAGGCAATTAGTGAGGAGTTTATTGACAGACGAATGGATGAGATTCCTTTGAGTGGAGGGGAAAGGGACATAGATTTTCTTGCGTTGACCGATTTTGAATGGGACCAAGCCTATATTTTCCCTCCCTATACAACAACTGGGGAAGTGAAAGGAAAGTTAGGATTTTCGTGGAACCATCGGACAGGAATTGAATATAGAGATGATATCAATGTCATTGTTTTTGTCAAAGACAACCGAGTAAAGAAGTATATCGAACTTTCTCGGAAGTATGGAGATTTTAACGAGGCACGTATTGAAAAAGGATTTACTCCAGAGGATGCGACTGTGTCGGTTGTGAGATTTGATCAATGATGAGGAATCGGTTGTTTCAAACAAACGGAATGACTGTTATGAAACAGCCGTCTTTTTATATGCTTTAAATTGACAAAGGTAAGAAGGATTGCAGCCAAAAAGATCGAAGTTGTACTTATGTAGACGCTGTGAGGTGACATATGAAAGAACATGTGAAAGAAACGTTTAATTTGCTAGCCCATATTTATGAGCATAATGTAGACACAACGAGCCTATACAACATTGAGTATGAACGACCTTCGATGTTAAAGCAGCTTCCAGAAGATTTAACAAATAAGAAGGTTCTTGATGCAGGTTGTGCTGCAGGTTGGTATACCGATCAATTAATAAAACGAGGGGCAAATGTAGTTGCTACAGACATTAGCCAAGAAATGGTTGCAGCGACGAAAAGACGTGTCGGTTCTTTTGCTGAGGTAGTCTGTTTAGATTTGGAAACGACTGCTATGCCTTTTGAAAGCAATTCATTTGATATTATCGTGAGTTCATTAACCCTTCACTATGTGAAGGAGTGGACTCAGACATTCCGTGAATTCCAGAGGATCTTAAAGCCAAAAGGCGTTCTGTTATTTTCAGTTCACCACCCTTTTATGGATATAAAGATGTCAAAGAACAAAGACTATTTTTCTACGGAACTTATTATAGATAAATGGGAGAAGGCAGGAAAAGAAATAGAGGTTCCCTTTTATCGAAGACCGATTCATTCGATTTTGAACGAAACGATGCACCATTTTACAATCGAACACGTGATGGAACCACAACCGACGATCAACTTTAAATTACAAGCTGAGGAGAATTACGAAAAATTAATGAAAAACCCGCACTTTTTGATTATTAGAGCGATAAACAAAGATGAGTGATAGATTGTCCTAAAAAAAGGGTCAATTTAGCCAGGCAGTAAAATCATTCATAATATCCCTTTGAAAAACACACACTATCTTTATTCATAGTGTGTGTTTTGTTTGTTTCATAAGAAAATAAAGAATAGGGATGAAACTTATGCATGTGTTTACTGCAATTATTAGTATTCTTGCTGTTATTGGTTGGGGTGACTGGAGAAATTGGCAAAAATATCATACGACGTTATTGTTTTTTGCTCTTGGAAACTTAGTTTATAATTTCTTAACAGCAAATTATTTCTTGTGGCGTATGCATGCTGATTTTATCTCCAATCATACGCTTACTGAAATGCTGTATACATTTATTATTTTTCCGGCAACAGGAATTCTTTTCTTAGGAAATGCGCCAGAAGGATTTATTAGACAGAGTTTACATATGCTACGGTGGATTGCAATTTATGCGATTTGGGAGTACGTTTATACGTTAACAGGACATATTGAATACCAATACGGGTGGACGTTAGGTTGGTCAATTGTCGCTCTTTTTTGCATGTTTCCTCTATTAAAACTACATGTGAAGCATCCGTTGTTAACGTACGTGTTATTTGCTCTCGTATCGGTAGGGTTTCTTTGGTGGTTTGATGTGCCCGTTCACATACCGGTTGAAGAAAGGGCAAATTATGGTCAATGATTGGTTGGCGCTTAACACGTCGAGTTTGCCCTGCTAAAGCGGAAGCAAAGGGTACTTGACCTTTGGAAAAAAGGAGAAAGAGGGCATCAAAGTGGCTTAATGAGGACGCGATCAGTGAATAAAGGGAGAAGGAGGGCGCCAAAGTAGGAGGATGGGGATGTGATCTGTAAAAAAAAGGAGAGTGCGGTTTTCAAAAGCTGAGTTCTTAAGAAGTTATTTGACGATTTTCTTTGTTGGTGTGTGTCTTTCTCTATGCTAAGATGGAGAAAGTGAGTGAAAGTGAGGAGAGTTTTATATGAATATACCAGCAAAGCAAATTTGCGACCATATAGATACACAAGTAAGCAAATTAAGGAAAGCGGTCGCAGATGGTGATAGAGTATCCATGAGAGAAACAACCGCAGTAATTGAAGCATATTGTCAATTGCTAAAAGGGACGGCTGCGCAAACACAAAATCAAATTGCTGAGGCGGCGCCAGTAAAAGAGTATCAAGCCCCCGAACAACCAATGACTCTTCAAAGACCATTAGTCACTCATTCTGAGAATGAAGTAGGAGAGAAACACAACTTGCTTGATTTTTAAGGACAGCCCATTCGTTTCATGTTTCTCTAAAGGCAATCATTTTTCCATTCAACAAGCACGGCGTAGTCTAGCGATTCATCGTCTTCTAAATAGTTTGGCAACACTTGTAGCGGGGTAAGACCTTGTTTTAGCATAAACGTCAGAACGAGGTCTTTGATGTCCCCTTTTTGGACTGCCTTTACATAGCTTTTGACATCTAATTGGTCTGAGTATTGCCTGTAAGTAGGGATGCGACATCCAGCGAGAAAGCGTGTTAATCCTAGTTGCCTGACGGTTTCTTTTCTAGCTGCATAAAGAGCTTGAGCAATTCCTTTTCCCCGGTAGCTGGGTCTGACACAGAGATCGATGCCATACAAGCTATCGCCATTTGGCTGGTGGCTTGCTTTAATGTAACCGTTATCTGCAATGTCATCCCATGTGTGTGGTTTTCCGTCAAACGTCACTAATAAGGATGTGGCAGATCCGACAATGACATCGTCGATTTCAGCTAAGAGTGCCCCTTCAGGAAATGTAGTAATATGAGATTTAATTTGATCGCGTGACCACCAAAGCTCTTCTGGAAAAGGGGGTGGAAATGCTTCTTTTTGGACATCTAAAAGTTGATCATAATCGTTTAACGTATATGGACGAACCGTAATTGAATGCATTTGCATCACTCCTTTTTTATATTGTATAAAAAGGTTAGGGAGAATTCACGTCTAAAAGTACAGTTTTTTTTGTTTCTTGAAAAAGGCAGGAGTTCGAACTTACGTAAAAAAATATGATAAGATCGAATGGAGCTTTTCTTCTATGTAAAAGGAGTGTTTACATTGGCAAAATTATTTTTATTAATAGGGAGTATCGTGATGGGTCTTTCTGTTGCCATTGGTGCGTTTGGTGCACATGGGCTTGAGCCTAGGTTAACAGAACGGATGATGAAAAACTACCAAACCGGTGTACAGTATCATATGATTCATGGATTGGCGATTGTAGCTATTGGAGTGATTGCCTTAAAGTTTCCATTACCAGGATTAAATGGAGCAGGATGGAGCTTTCTCGTTGGCATTATTCTCTTTTCTGGAAGTTTATATGCAATGGCATTAACCGGCATAACCAAGCTTGGTGCGGTAACGCCCATTGGTGGACTTGCTTTTATCATTGGATGGATCCTGCTAGGAGTCGCTGTAGTAAGAGGGTTATAAATAGAAAAAAAGGGTCAGACCCCGATGTTGATAGGGATCTGACCCTTTTACTTGTGTACCATTAAGAGCCATTGGGTCGTGGCGAATATTGTGCCAATGGAGCTATCCCATCAAATGGATAGTCATATTCTAATTCCTCATCAAACGTTGCATAATCAAAATTGACCATAAGAAGCAAGAAAAATTGTCCTGTTTCTGGATCACTCAAAATAATATGGTCACGTCCAGCTTCCTCAACCCGACCTCGGTAAATTCGCGCGTTCCATTCAGGATTATTCTCATACGTAAAGTAAAAGGTTCCAACTTTACCCCGGTTTAAGCGGAGGATATTCTCGATATAGGACTGTTCGATCGGTAGCATTCCTGGTCCTTGCCCGGGCGCTCCAGGAAACGGCTGCTGTTGTTGCGCAAAACCAGGTGGTTGAAATTGATACGTTTGTGATGACATATAAGGAAGCTGACCACTTGGTTGAGCAGTTGGTTGCTGCTGTGGGTAGCCTTGCTGTCCGTAGCCATCATAACCAGTTGCTGCTTGCGATTGCGGATACCATGGTTGCTGATACACATTGATCGCCCCTTTATGTTAAATTAATAGGTGCTGTACACTTCAGCGCATTCTGATTCTGTTGGAGAATAAAAACAATGCGCCTTATAACGACCAGTATTCCACTGACCCCACCATTGTGCTGGACAGGGTCCATCTGGACGGAAAAACCACAAAGAATTTTCTGCTGGGTGAAACCGTTCTCCGTTGACTAATCTTTGAGCTAATCGTCTATCTTTTTCTCTAGCCCGTTGATAAAAGTATCCTTTTTGAACAGCTTCAAACCCTCCAGGAGATTGAAATGCCATATGAGGAATGGTATTGACGTTGGCAAAATCTGAACAGCGGACTCGAGTCCGATTCACCATTACATTTCCTGCTGTTAACATTCCGAGCTCTCCATCACCTTCTGCTTCAGCTCGCATAAGCCTGGCGAGAATATCAATATCACTTGAATTTGCTTTTATAACAGCCATCCGTTCACCTCCTATCAAAGTTGACCTTCTAAAGATGCAAAAGAAATGAAACGAAGCGTAAGAACTGCGTCCAAATATAAAATGGATGATTTGCCGTAGGCGGTGCAGTTAGTTCACTATATGATTTAGCATAGGGGCGTATGCATATGTTTTTTAAACAAACCAGTTCCATGGTGGCGACACGGCTTCGCGCTGTACAGCTTAAAAAAAAACCACACCATCACGAAATCGTGATCATGTGGCTATGTCATAGTTATACGTGAAAGAACCTCGATAGGTGACTAGGTTTAAGAATGTTTCCAACATAAAACGAACCAAATTCTCCGTAACGAGCAGATACTTCATCAAAACGCATTTCATAGACAAGTTTTTTAAATTGAAGGACATCATCAGCAAATAATGTCACTCCCCATTCCCAATCATCAAAACCAACAGAGCCTGTAATGACTTGTTTCACTTTGCCTGCATAACTGCGGCCAATTAAGCCGTGACTGCGCATTAATGAACGGCGATCTTCCATAGGAAGCATGTACCAATTATCAACGCCCGTGCGACGCTTGTCCATTGGATAAAAACACACATGATTAGCTTTAGGTAATGTCGGGTAAAGACGCGAGCGCACATGTGGATTTTGGTAAGGGTCTTCCTCACTCTCACCAGCCATATAGTTACTAAGCTCAACAACCGATACGTATGAATATGTAGGAATTGTAAATTCAGCAAGACGTGATTTATTAAAAGCACTTTCAATTTCATTTAGTTCTTCCATCGTTGGGCGAAGGATCATAAGCATAAAGTCTGCTTTTTGACCAACGATTGAATAAATAGCATGACTTCCTAATTCGTCAGCTTCTGTTTGCTCCCATTTATCAATCATGGAATGAAATTCAGCTAAAATTTGCTCTTGCTCTTCTGTTGAGATCGCTTTCCAAGCAGGCCAATTCATTGTACGGAAATCATGCAAACAATACCAACCATCTAACGTTACTGCAGCTTCACTCATTCAAAAACAACTCCTTTGTTTATATAGAGGCGGCATAAAAAAGTCGGCTTGCCCACCTCGAAGCATCAACGATACTATACCATATTTACTTACACACCTAAAGCAATCAGTGAAGCTGCTGTATTCTTTTGTGAACCAAATTATTAGCTAATCCTATTTGCCTAAAAAATGCTGAATTGCTTGCTTGTGTTCAGGTGTTTTTCCGGCCTGGCGTTGTGCGAGTACTTCCTTTTGTAAAACTTGCTCTAAGTTTTGGTCGAAACTTTCCCGAAACGTTTGTTTCATTAGGCCAAAAGCTTTAGGCGGCATTTTTATTAGCTTTTTAATAAGGAGATCTGGTGAACCAATTTCATGAATAAGATTGATTTGCTTTGCTTCATTTGCGGAGATCATGTCTCCTAACGCAAGTTCCAGCGCTTTCCCTAAACCGACAAGTCTTGGGAGGAAAAATGAAGCACCTGCATCTGGGACAAGTCCAATTTTTAAAAAGCCTAATCCTACAGTAGCCTGTTCATCTGCGACGCGATAATCACATGCTAGCGCAATGCTAAGACCAGCACCTACGGCAATGCCATTGATATGAGCAACGATGGGCTTGTTGATGGAGACCATTTGTCGAATTAAGCGATTGTATGCTGCCTCTAGGGCATCTCCCTAATCGAACGAATTCATTTGTTCTAACAGAATGCTTTTTAAATCGGCACCCGCACAAAACGCATTGCCGGTTCCTTTAAGGACAATGACTCTGACTTCGTTGTCAGTGTTAGCTTTCACAAATGTCTCATATAAAGCAATGTGCATGTCATTGTTTAAGGCGTTCTTTACATGTGGACGATTGAGTGTAATGGTTGCAACATTATTTTCAACAGAATATAGGACAGGTGAGCTTGTCATATTCAAAAGCCTCCTTATAATGAATAGTCATTCATTTGTGTAACGTACTCTTTCGACACATAAGCGAGGAATCCTTTGGTCATCCTAAAAGTATTGTTTAGAGTGCATTGAGAAGGTTGCAATTGCTCACTGTTTGCGCAATTTTTTTTAAAAAAAATCAACTTAATTAAGTAACAATGATAATGGTGAAAAACCCTATTCTAATAAGAATGTAAGCGAAAACAGAAAAATATTTAGGGAAATTGACACTTCAGTGAAGTTGACAAAGACGGTTCCTTTTTGCATTCAAGAGGAGTATTCTTATCACATAGAGTAAATAGAGTGAGCGATTTGAGGAGGAATTACGTTGAGTAATCTTTTTAATGAAATAAAAGCACAAGTAGAAAAACATAAACCAAGCATTGTCTTGCCTGAAGGAACAGATGAACGTATTTTAGAGGCAGCAGCAAATTTAGCCAAGGATCAGGTCGTAGAACCAATCCTTATCGGAAATGAAGCCGAGGTAAGAGCAAAAGCAAGTGAACATACGATTGAATTAGGATCAATTACGATCCTTGACCCGTATAATTATCCTGGAATGGACGAGATGGTTGCTTCATTTGTCGAACGTCGTAAGGGAAAAGAAACGGAAGAAACGGCACGCAAATTATTAGTTAATGTGAACTACTTTGGAACGATGCTTGTTTACATGGGCAAAGCTGATGGTTTAGTAAGTGGAGCGGCTCATTCAACAGGGGATACGGTTCGTCCTGCCCTGCAAATTATTAAAACACAACCAGGCATTAAGCGCACATCTGGTGTGTTCGTCATGGTCAAAGATGAGCATAAGTTCGTCTTTGGTGACTGTGCAATTAATATTGCGCCAAATAATGAAGAGCTTGCTGAAATTGCCATAGCAACTGCTGAAACAGCGAAAGTTTTTGGACTCGATCCGAAAGTTGCGATGTTGAGCTTTTCAACGAAAGGATCAGCTTCTTCGATTGAAACAAAGAAAGTGTCTGAAGCAACAAAAATGGCTCAAGAAGCACGACCAGACTTAGTCATTGATGGAGAATTCCAATTTGACGCAGCTTTTGTTCCAGCAGTTGCGCAAAAGAAAGCTCCAGATTCTCCGCTACAAGGGCAAGCAAACGTCTTTATTTTCCCAAGTCTAGAGTCAGGCAACTTAGGCTATAAAATTGCACAGCGCCTTGGTGGCTACGATGCAATAGGCCCAATTTTGCAAGGGTTAAACAAGCCAGTTAACGATTTATCGCGCGGTTGTAATGCAGCTGACGTTTACAAGTTGTCACTGATCACAGCGATGCAAGCTATTAACCAAAAAGTAATGAGCTAATTATAAAAAGATAAAAAGAGGATGGCCTTGTGGCTATCCTCTTCTACGTTGTTAATGCTTTTTTGTTCCGGCTAACTACACGCTCGTAGTTATCTAAAAAAAGGCTTTGCTCTGCTTCAGAAAATGGTTGTACGGTCAGTTGCGCGCCTTCATTATGAATGGTGAAAAGCAATGTTTTCATTACTTCTGCAATAGAGAGATCCGCATCAAGAAGTTCCTCTAGGGAAGCCATCGTTTCCGGCTGTATGTTAGGATACGTAAATTTTGTTGCTTTGCCATTAACGGCTATGTCGTAAAATTGTTTGACCAGTTGGGCACGATCACTCCCACTGCCTGTCACACAGAGGTAAATCTGTACAGCAATGCCCCCGCGAATACGACGTTGTGATATTCCAGCAAACTTTTTTCCACCAATGCTTAAATCATAACTTCCAGGACAATACGAGCCGGCAATTTCATAAGCATCGATAGGTACGCCATAGGAAGAAAACATTTTTTTAATGATCGAGTACATTAATTCGTAGCCATCATCAATTGAGCGGCCTTTTTCCTCTTTAATAATAAGTGAGAAATTGAGTACACCCTCATCTAACACAACAGCAAGTCCGCCAGAGTTCCGCACGATTGCCTTGTATCCTTTTGCTTCTAAATACGCACGGCCTGCTTCAATAGCAGGGAGTCGGCTGTCTTGAATCCCAAGAACAATCGTGTTGTGATGAACCCAAGAACGGACCGTTGCAAGGCCATCACGCTGACCTACAAATGTACAGAGTGTATCATCATAGGCAAAAGACTTTAGCGCATCAAAATCTGGTCCAAATGTTGTGTGATCTATAAAACGCCAAGTGTCAGAAATAGTTGGAATGGAAAGGTTATTCATAGTTAAAAGCTCCTTCATAGTATAGAACCTATTATAACATGGGTGGGGTCAGACTTTCGCAGTAGTTAGTTAACACTGTAAAGGGATACTGTGGATCAGATCTCACAATGCTCAGTTTGCAAATAAACAGGGGAATATCGCTGATAGTGCCTGAAATATCGCCATACTTGCTCGTTCGCTGTAATTTTGACAAATTCACTAGATAATTTTTGATTTTCGCTGTTATTTTCCAGTTTTCGCTAGATAATTTTAAAATTTCGCGGAAATATCCGGCGAATCGCAATTAAGAACAAAAGGGGTCTGACCCCAAGTTTTGTACATTGCTTCTTTAAAAGTTTGTGTTATACTAGTTTTTGGTTTAAAAGTAGGTTATTTTAGTTAAACATATAGGGAACACTAAATAAAAGGGGTCAAGTAACTATGGCAAATGAATTTCGTATTTGTGATGAATGCCAAGCGACCAATCTTAAAACACTCATTCCTCGGTTGAAAAAGGTGGATTCAGAAGCAAGCATCGATATTCGCTGTCAATCGTATTGTGGGCCTGGTAGGAAGAAGTCGTTCGCATTCGTAAATAATCGTCCGGTCGCAGCACCAGATGAAGATCAATTAATTGAAAAAGTGATGAAGAAACTAAACAAATAAATCCCAGTTGCTTATATAGTAATTGGGGTTTTTGAGTTATTTCCAAAAGGTCGCCCTTCACCTTTTGGAAATAACTCAAAGCAACGAGCGGAGCCGCCGCTTTGTTTTAAGCCTTTTAGGAGT